>JBBIHW010000457.1:1035-2013 GCA_037446795.1 Acidobacteriota bacterium | reverse complement strand
CCGAGATGCCCCGTATGCGTTGCCAGAACCGCACAGGTCGCATGGGTCTCTCTCGTCGTCTATCACTCGGCGTCAACGCTGGGGTAGCGCGGCGGCCGTCCCGCCTGCGCCAGCAGTTCGTTGACCTCGCGCTTCAGCTCGAGGACGCGCGTCTCGCGGCCCAACATCGCCGCGTACCAACGGCGCAGCTCTTCGACCTGTTCGGTGAGCCTCTGATGCATTTGCTTGCGTTCAGTGATGTCGTGCACGATCCCAATTAAGGCGCGCGGTGCGCCGCGTTCGTCGCGCAGCAGAGAGGCGCTGATTGTGGCGGGGAAGCGTGGCCCATCGCGGCGCACCATCGTGTATTCCGACTCCAGGAAGCCGCCGCGCACGAGGAAGGCGTCGAAAGCCGCTTCGGCGCGCGCGCGTTCCTCCGGCGCGAACCATTCCAACAGGTCGATCCCCACGATCTCCTGGGGATCTTCGTAGCCGAAGAGGTCGGCCATTCGGCGATTCGCCAGCAACAGAAAGCCTTCGGGATCGGCCATGACGACGCCCTCCGGCAGGATCTCTACCAGGGTCCGATAGCGCTCCTCGCTCTCGCGCTGCGCCTTTTCAGCGCGGGCGCGCTCGGCCGCTTCGAAACAGAGGGAGACGAGGGTCGCCATCGTGGCGCAAAAGCGTTCGTCTTCTGATGTCCACTGACGCGGCTTTCCCACCTGTTCGAAGCTGACGATGCCGCCCATTGCGCCGTGGACCCAGACCGGCGCGTCCACCAGCGAATAGATATCGTGCTCGTCCCAATAGGACGCGGGGATCTCGCGCGTGCGTGGGGCGGAGCGAACATCTGCGGCAGCGATGACCTCGCCGCGCAGATGGCACTGCATATAGGAGGGGAAATCGGCGCTGCGCAGCGTTTCACCCGTGCTGTGACGCCGCTTGCTGCGGTCGTAGAGGTCCAGACAATGGATGACCGAATGGTCCTCGTTGTAGCGC
>JBBIHW010000457.1:0-952 GCA_037446795.1 Acidobacteriota bacterium | reverse complement strand
GGCTGCGCCGCGCAGCATCAACTGCAGCAAGATCTCATTCTGGCGTCTGGTCTGCCGTTCGCGCTCCTGGAGCGCGGCCTCGGCCTGCTTGCGCTCGGTGATGTCGAGTGCCATGAACACCACCTCGCCCGCCAGATCGGAAGGATCGACAGCCGCCGAGCTGAGGAATACATCGATGATCGTATTGTCTTTGCGCTGCCAACGCGTCTCTACCGCGCCGACACCGCGCTCGGCAAGCTGGCGATACTTCTCGCGCCCCACATATTCGTAGTCTTCGGCGCTTGGGTAGAGGATGCGCGAGCTCTGGCCGACCAGCTCTGCGCGCGTGTACCCCGTCATCCGGCATAACGTATCGTTGACTTCCTGGATCACGCGCTGCCTGACGACGCCAATTCCTGCTGGCGTCGCGCGATCAATTGCCCGCAACCTCGCTTCCTCGGCGCGCCGCCCCTCATCCGGCCTTGGCTCTCCTGACAAAGGGAGGGGCTGGCCCTGACTTGTCCCTCGGTTCGCCACCTTGACTTTGGCCATGGCCTGCGCCTGCGCGATCAGCTCCGCCGCATCCAACGGCATGGCCAGGAACCCGTCCGCGCCGGCTGCCAGCGCCTGCAACCGGGCCTCGCTACCGTCCTGCGGCGACGTCAGAAAGACAACGGGGATATGCTGGAGACACTCGTCGGCCTTTAACGACCGGCACAGGGCGACTCCCTCTTCCCGGAGGGCCAACACGATCAGATCGGGATCTTCGACCACTGCCAGCAGCCGCCCTTCGGCGTCATCCGTCGCTGTCAAAATCAGGGCTTCAGGCAACGCGCTGCACAGAGCGGATCGCAAGGCGGCGATGGCTTCCGGACCTCTGTCAACCACCAGGAGTTTCAAGGGGGGAGCCACCATCGAGCGCCTCCATGCGGAAACAGAAAAGGTGGCTGCAATGAGTGAGAGAGGACAATAA
>JBBIHW010000456.1:0-2012 GCA_037446795.1 Acidobacteriota bacterium | reverse complement strand
GCTGGCCCGAGTCACCTACACCGGCAACGGCGCCCGCGTCATCTCCATCCACCCCTCGCTGCGCGGCGAGCGCTTCGAGCTGCTCATGCCGCTGCTCGCCCACGAGGCGATCCACTGCGACCAGCAGGACGGCCGGCTCGAAGAAATTGCCGCGACCGCCTTCGATACCCTGCTGTTCCTGCAGCTGCTCCTCGCCGATCCTTCGCTCGCCGAGGGCCGCGGCCGGCTGGCGCGGGAGCTGCGGGTCGATGCCCTCGCGCTG
Source organism: Acidobacteriota bacterium (assembly GCA_037446795.1). Lineage (GTDB taxonomy): Bacteria > Acidobacteriota > Polarisedimenticolia > Polarisedimenticolales > JBBIHW01 > JBBIHW01. Next base: position 1,750 of record JBBIHW010000456.1, on the reverse strand, counting down.
ATCAATAGCGGCGGCGTCCTGCCCGAGTCCATCGGCGTGCTCCGCTCGCCCGGGGTCGAGGCCGTCCTGCCCGAGCCCATCGCGGCCGCCTTGCGCCTGCCGGAGACCTCCTGCTTGCGGGTGCGGGGCGCGCCGGGCCCCGGGGAGGCCCACGCGGGCTACGGGAGCGACGTGCTGAGCGGGCTCTGCTCGCTCGCGGAGGCCGCGGGGCGGCGCTACCGCCTCGAGCTGGCCGCAGCGCTGCCCAAGAGAGAGCGCGTCGGGCGGGAGGTCGAGGGCGCCCTCGCGTTCCGCAACGCCGTGGGCCGCGTCGAGAGCCTGGACGAGACGGTGTTGCGCTACCTGGTGTTCGACTTCCGCTACGTGGCCCTCTCCGAGGAGCGGCACGAGGGCACCGCGTCGGTGGCGGTTCGCCTCGACGGCGGGTGGAGCCCCGCGCTGCCCGACGCACTCGGGGGGTTCCTCGCCGATCACCCGGACGCCCGCAGCGGCTGGTCGGAGGAGAACGAACCGTTCGATGTCGCCCGCCATTTCCGCTCCGCGCGCGCGCTCGCCCTCGCCCGGGCTCTCGAAGGCTCCAGGCCGTTCGTCGCGCGCATGGAGCGCAGGCTGCAGCGGGACACGCGGCGCGTGGGGGAGTACTACGACTCCCTCCGGCGCGAGGTCGAGCAGCGCCCCCCGAGGTCGAACCAGCGGCGAAGCCTCGAGAGCAGGCTCGACGCCATCGAGGCGGAGAAGCGCCGGAGGCTCAGGGATCTGGAACGCCGCTACACCGTCACGCTGCGGGTCGAGCCCCTGTCGGTCCTCGCCCTGCGGGTGCGCGGGCTGCGGCTCGCGGCGCGCCTCCAGCGGCGGAAGAACGACCGGCCGGCGAGCCTCGCGTGGAACCCGCTGGCGCGCCAGTTCGATCGGTGGCTGTGCGACTCGTGCGGCGGCGATGCGGCGGTGCCGTACCTCTGCGACGCGCTCCACGTTCTGTGCGGCTCCTGTCCGCCGGACTGTCCGTGCTGCGGGAGCCCGTCCTGCGCCGCGTGCCGTCCCGAGGGATGCCGCTGCGGGTGGCGCCCGAGCGCGATCGCCGGCCTGCGGCTGCGGCGCCAGAACGAACGGGAGGGGCCTTCCTGAGCGCCATCCTCCGATCCACGGCCGCTGCACGATCGGCGAAGAGCCCTTCGGCGCGCGTCCTCGCAGGCCTGCTCCTGCTCCTCCCGCTCGCGACGAAGTCCGGCGCGGCGAGGGCGCAGGCGCACTCCGAGGCGCCGGGCGAGCGGACGGTCTCCATCCACCTCGTCGCCCACGGCTGGCACACGGGCATCGCGGTGCGGATCGCCGACGTGCGAGCGGAGGCCTGGCCCGAGGCGCTCGAGCTGGCGCCGGAGGAGACCCTCGAGGTGGGCTGGGGCGAGCGCCGCTTCTACATGGCCCCGGAGGCCGGGTCGGGCCTCGCCCTGCGCGCCGCCCTCTGGCCCTCGCCGAGCGTCCTCCACGTCGTCGGGTTCAGCGGCCCGGTCGAGGGGCGCTTCCCGGACAACGAGATCGTGGAGCTGCGCCTCTCGCGGGAGAGCTTCAAGCGGCTGTGCGCGCACCTGCACCGCGAGTACGCGCACGACGCGGGCGGCAGAGCGCAGGTCCTCGGCCCCGGCCACGAGCCGAACAGCCGCTTCTACCTCGGCCGGCGACGGTATCACCTCCTGCGGACCTGCAACGTCTGGACGGCCGAGGCGCTGCGGGAGGCGGGCCTCCCGATCCG
>JBBIHW010000455.1:0-2017 GCA_037446795.1 Acidobacteriota bacterium | reverse complement strand
GCCGGGACTCGACGAAGCGCCGCACCTCGGGCGAGTCCGGGTCGCGGTAGGCCTCGGGCCACGCCAGCCAGCCCGATGCGCCGGGCGCTTCGGCCCGGAAGCGCTCGCGCAGGGCCGAATGGGCGGCGAAGCGCTCCAGCGACTCCCCCTCGGACTCGCGGTATCGCTGGAACGCGCGCGCGCGGGGGGTGCCTCTGGCGGCGTGATGCTCGCGAAAGTGGGCGTAGAGCCGGTCGAGGACCCGCCGCTTGAGCTCGGCCACGCCGACGAGGTCCACGAGCTCGCTCGCCCGCAGCGCCCGAAGCCTCGCCTGGAAGCTCGGGTCCCGCACCAGCTCGCGCGCGGGAGCGCACTCGGACAGCTCGGGCACCGCCTCCACGTCCAGGTACAGCGGATTGAGGTACAGGCGGCTCGACGGGCTGTACGGGCTCCTGTGGTGCGGGTTGTCCAGGAACAGGGCGTGCAGCGGGTTGAGGCCCACGATGCGGGCGCCCACGCGGGCGACAATCTCGGTCGCGTTCGCGAGGTCGGTGAAGTCGCCGATGCCCCAGTTGCGCGCGCTCCGCACGGCGTAGAGCTGCAGCGCCGGGCCCCACACACGGCCCTCCCCTTCGAGCACCTCCGGCAGGTAGCAGCGCCCGGGCGTGACGATGAGCGCGGTCGCGGCGGGCCCGCCGAGCGCGGACCGTCGCTCGGCACCCGCCGGTGGCTCGGGAGGCAGGATGGCGAAGCGGTGGTAACCGAGCGGCAGGGGCTCGTGCCAGCGGAACGCCACCGCGATGTAGACCGCGCCGCCCACGTTCCGGCGCCCGCGCCGCTCCAGCTCGCCGGGCCGGAACTCCCCGCTCGAGGTCTCGCCGCCCTCGAGCGCGAGGGTCCAGCCGTGGGGACGGTCGGCGGAGCTGTCCGGGCAGCGGTAGACGAGGACATAGGGCGCCGCGTCCTGCCGCACGACGTGGACCGGGTCGAGGCCGCGCCGCCAGGGCCGCTCCTCCCGGTCCGCCAGCTCCGGCTCGACGTCGGCCGCGTCCTCGATCACGTTCATCGCCCGGAGCAGGGCGAGGCGCGTCGCGTCGGCGGCGCGGCGGATGTTCCCCCAGATGTCGGCGTACTCTGGCGCGATGCCGGCCAGACGGCACAGGCGGTCGAGCGCGTCGGGATCGAGCCGCCTCACGCCGGGGCCTCGTCCGGGAGCCGGACGGCGCACGCGAGCGGGAGCTGGACCCCGGCGTAGTCGGCGATGTCGTATCCGTCGTCGCGAAGGGAAGGATAGAACGGCAGCAACCAGACGGTCGTCACGCCCAGGTCCCGCAAGCAGTCCCGCTTGTCGGCCAGCCCGTGGAAGTCCCCGATGCCGTCCTCGTGCACGGTCGCCCTCCTTTCACGGCGCCACACCGCACCTCACCTCACGTGGAAGTCCCCGATGCCGTCCTCGTGCACGGTCGCGTCCTTGTGCCAGAACGGGTCTTCCTCGAGCCTCGACGGCTCGCGGGCGGGACCGAGAGACTCGGTCGGGACTGCGGTGCCCTTCAATCGCCTTCTCCGTCGGAGGCCGTCATCGAGGTCCTGCCCGACCCCGCGCTCGAGGGGGAACCTCCCGGCGTCCCCCTCGGGCTCGACGCGCTCGATCACGACGCCAGGGGTTCGCAGGGCCGATCCTCCCGCTCGGGAGCCGTGGAGCTGGCTCGCCGGGCGCGAGCCCTCGCGACGCGAGCGCGATCCTAAAAACGCCCGATTCTATCCGGCCCGCCCCTCCTCCGCCGCGCGGGGAGGACCTCGATGGCCTCGATGGTGGCGACCCTCAACGACGCGCACGGAAACGGGGTTAGAATAAGGTGCAAGCCGGCACGGAACCCGAGAGGCGGCGCCCGGGCCTCGGAGGCCTGCTGAGGTTCGGTGTCCGCTGCGTCAGGCCCGAGGCGCGGGTCGGGTGCGCGGGCGCGGGCCCGCGCGCGCGACGAGGGAGGGCGCCATGGCCACGGTCCTGATCGTGGACTCGGAGGAGACCTGGAGGCAG
>JBBIHW010000454.1:0-2033 GCA_037446795.1 Acidobacteriota bacterium | reverse complement strand
AAGGCGGCGACGAGCCGGAGCAGCAGCGACAGCGGCCCCGCGACCCGCCGGGAGTCGAGCGGCGCCCGCCGCTTCAGCCGGTGCCCGCGATCGAGCGAGACGATCGCGACCGCGCGGTCGCGGCGCGGGCGCACCTCTGCCCGTGCCCGCAGCTCGATGGCGAGGTTCACGGTGACGGCGTCCGGAACGAGGACGCTCAGCGGCCAGATGTCGAGGGTCCCGCCGGCCAGGTCCACCCGCGTCGGCGCCGAGGCGACGACCCCCCTCGGAGACGCTTCAGCGTTCCGGCGCCCGGACCTCGGCATCTTCCGGTCCCTCCTGTTCCGGGCTCGGAACCGTGGCGGCGCTGCGGTAGGCAGAAAGAACTTCGCGCGCCTCGTCGAGACTGCCGGCCGGCACGAAAACCCGGATCTCGCCAAGGCCATCCAGGGTGAACGGGTAGACCGAGTGCGCGATGTCGGAGACGACCCGGGCGGGGATCCCGTGAGCGTCGAGGAGGCCGCGGACGATCTCGGCCTCCCCCTCGTCCTGGGTCGTCATCAGGAGATGCCTGTCGGAACCCGCCATCGCCCCTTCCGTTCCCGCCGGTGTTCAGCCCGCGGCACCTTCTTCGATCGGAAGGCCGAACCGCCCCGAAGCGAGGGCGCCGAGGACGCGGGAACGCACCGCGGCCGGCGGCTCCGCCGCCCCGACGCGCCGACCTTCGCTGAGGACGGGACGCAGCAGGTCCTCGAAGTGGCCGCCGCAGGGGCAGATCCCGGGCTCCGAGACGAGCGGCACCACGCGGTCCCCGCCGCACGCCTGGCAACGCAGGAGCGACTTCGCGCCGGAGGGCTTCCCCCGCTTGGAGGAGGGCCTCCCCTCGATCTCCACGATGTCCATCGAGATGTCGAGGGGCGGCGCTGCCGTGAGGTAGGTGCCCACCCCGTAGGCGTCGGCCGCGCGGTTGAGCCGGCGGATCTCGGCGGCTCCGATCCCGCCCGACACGAAGATCTTCACGTGCCGGAACCCCCTCTGGTCGAGTTCCCAGCGGACCTCCTCCAGCAGCGCCAGGAAGTCGCCGCGCCGGGAGGCCGGCGTGTCGAGCCGTACTCCGGCGAGGGCGGGTCCGAAGGCCTCGGCGACACGGATCGCCTCGAAGCGCTCGTCCTGGAGCGTGTCCACGAGCACGACGCGCGGAATTCCTGGAGGAAGCGTCTCGTGGATCGCGCGCGCAGCCTCGACCGTGTCCCCGAACAGGAGGACCGCCGCGTGGGGCATGGTGCCCGTCGGCGCGATGCCGAGCCCTTCCGCGGAGAGCACGGCGGCCACGCCGTCCGCTCCCCCGAGCCACGCGAACCGCTCGACCGCGGGAGCGAGGACCGGATGGACGCGCCTCGCGCCGAAACAGATCACGGGGCGCCCCTCCGCGGCCAGGCGCGCGCGCGCGGCTCGGCTCGCCACACCGGAGGCGTGGGCGACGAGGCCGAGGAAGGCGGTCTCGAACCGGCCGAAGGCGAGATAGGGCCCCTCGATCTCGAGGACGGGCTGTCCCCGACGGAAGATCGCTCCGTCGGCGAGGGCGCGGACGGTGACCGGGAGCCCCGCTTCTTCCGCGAGCGAGACGACGTCGTCGCCTCCCAGGAAAACGGCCCAGGACGCTCCTTCGGGCAGGTCCTTCGCGACCAGCTCCGCACGCACGCGCGGATTCAGCCCGCGCGCGCGCAGGGCCTGCTCCGTGCGCACGAAGTAGACGTCGGTGACGTTGCCCGCGAGGACGTCGGCCGGGTCGGCCGTGTGGAAGTTCATGCGGGGGATTATAGAGGTAGCGCTCGCCTGGTATGCTGGCGACCGACGCGGGCGCGCACGCGCGCAGCCCTCGATGGCCGGGAGCCGAGCCTGCGGTGCGACGGCGCGTCTACCTGCTGGGCGTCCTCGCCGCGGCGGCCGCTCTCGTCGTGTGGCGCTCCACGCGGACGCGGCAGGCGCCGCGGCTGCCTGCGGACGACGCCCACGCGGCGTTCGCGGGCCCGGCGGCTTGCCTCGACTGCCAC
>JBBIHW010000453.1:0-2036 GCA_037446795.1 Acidobacteriota bacterium | reverse complement strand
CATGGAGCCCTGGCGCACCTCGTTCTTCTACCGCCCCGACGTCATCGCCGCCTTCCTCGACGACCTCGGTCACCCCCGCGTCCAGCTGCACCTGGATCTCGCGAACATGGTGGATCGCCTCGACTACGCCGATCCACGCGGCCTCGAGGAGCAGGTCTTCGGGCTCCTCGGCGACCGGATCTCGGCCGCGCACCTGAAGGATCTCCGGTGGGATCACACCTACCTCGCCCTCAAGTGGGACGAGGTTCCGGTCGGCGAGGGGGTCCTCGATCATGCGGCCGTGCTGGAAGGTCTCTCGCGGCTCGACCCCGACCTGCCCTGCTTCCTGGAGCACTTGACCGCCGAGGCCGAGTACGTGGAGAGCTTCGCGCGGCTCCATCGGATCGCGGCGGAGCGCGGCCTTCGGTTCCTGCCGCGGACACCGAGGAGGGGGTGACCGTGAGCGAAACGTCGATCGACCCTCGGGTCCTCGCGACGGCACGGACCGTCCGGACATCGGACGTCTCGGACGCCCTGGACTCGCTGGGCCTCCAGGATCGGTGCGTGATGGATCCGGCGATGCGTCCCCTGTACCCGGGCATCCGTTTCGCCGGCATCGCGCACACGATGGCCTATGAGCCGACCGACCGCCGCCTCGAGCCGATGACGTATGAGGAGTTCGCCCGGCGCCAGTACGCGCCCGGTCCGGAGGGCCTCTGGCGTGAGGCCGGACCCTGGGGTGCGCCCGACGAGGTCCTGGTGATCGACGCGAAGCGCACGCCGGCGGGGATCCTCGGCTCGAGCAACACCCTGCACGGCCGGGCGAGGGGCACCGTCGGGTTCGTGATCGACGGCGCCTGCCGCGACTCCTACGAAGCCACGCTCCAGCGGACGCCGGTGTTCTGCACCGCGCGCTCCCCGGCGCATCCGATGGGACGGCTGCGGCCCCTGGCCGACAACGAGCCCATCGTCTGCGCCGGCGTGGTCGTCCGGCCGGGGGATCTCGTGATCGCGGACGATGACGGGGTCGTCGTCGTCCCGTGGGACGCCGCCGCCGAGGCCATCTCGCGGGCGGTCCGCATCCAGGCCGCCGACCGCCCGAGCCGCCGGGAGGGATACGCCAAGCTCGGCTTGCCTCCGGACGAGACGATCGCCTGAGCGCCGGGGGCGGTCGCGGGGGACCGAGGGGTGGTGATAACGTTCTCACATCACGGCTCGGGAGGAGGCCGATGGAGTACCGCGTTCTCGGTGGCACGGGCCTGCGGGTGAGCACGCATTGCCTCGGGACCATGATGTTCGGAAGCTGGGGGAACGCCGACGTGGACGACTGCGTGCGGATCATCCACGCGGCCATCGATGGGGGCATCAACTTCATCGACACGGCCGACGTGTACTCCGGCGGGGAGTCGGAGGAGATCGTCGGTCGGGCACTGCAGGGCCGCCGGGACGAGGTGATCCTCGCCACGAAGGTCCACGGGGCCATGGGGCCAGGCCCCAACGAGCGGGGCAACTCCCGGGTGTGGATCATGCGGGCGGTCGAGCACAGTCTGCGGAGGCTCCGAACCGACCACATCGATCTCTACCAGATCCACCGGCCCGAGGCCGACACCGACGTCGAGGAGACCCTCGCAGCCCTCACCGACCTCCAGCGTCAGGGGAAGATCCGGTACTTCGGGAGCTCCACCTTCCCAGGCTGGCAGCTCGTCGAGGCGCACTGGGTGGCGGAGCGGCGAGGGCTGTCGCGATCCAGTACTGATCAACCTCCCTACTCGATCTTCGTCCGGCACGTCGAGCACGACGTCCTGCCGGTCGCTGAGCGGTACCGCATGGGGGTCCTCGTGTGGAGCCCCCTGAACCGGGGCTGGCTCTCGGGACGGTACCGTCGGGGTGCCTTCGACCGCTCTCCGGACTCGCGGGCCGTCCGGGGGGCGAAGCGGGCGGATTGGCTCGCGGTCCTCTACGACGAGTCCCGGCCGGAGGTCCAGCGCAAGCTCGACCTCGTCGAGCGACTGATCGAGCTGGCGACCGAGGCCGGGACCACGCTCCCCAGGCTCGCG
>JBBIHW010000452.1:0-2056 GCA_037446795.1 Acidobacteriota bacterium | reverse complement strand
GGCACGCCTGCGCCCGCCCGGACGGAGCCCGGCAGGCTCGAGCCCGTCGTCGTGACCGCGACCAAGCTCGAGACGCCCGCCGCCCAGCTCGGCGCCTCGGTGACGGTCATCACCGAGGACGACTTCAAGACCTTCCACTACGAGACCGTCACGGACGCCCTGCGCCAGGTGCCCGGCGTCGAGATCCAGCGCGCGGGCGGGCCGGCCAAGCTGTCCGCGATCCGGATCCGGGGCGCCAATCCCCAGCAGGTGCAGATCCTGATCGACGGCGCCCGGGTCAAGAATCCCACGGGCGGCACCTTCGACTTCTCGGATCTCTCGCCGGAGCTGATCGAGCGCATCGAGGTCATCCGCGGTCCGCAGTCGACCCTGTACGGGGCCGACGCCATCGGCGGCGTGATCAACATCATCACCAAGCGCGGCCGCGGCCCGCTGCGCGGGTCCGTCGAGCAGGAGTACGGCACCCACGACACCCTCCGCTCCCGCGCCGAGCTGGCGGGCGCGCGCGGCCGCTTCGACTACGCGCTCTCGGCGTCGCACTTCGAGACCACCGGGCAGTTCAGGAACGACAACGTGGAGGTCGACGCGGTCAACGCGCGCTTCGGGCTGTCGCTGCCCTGGGCCAGCTCGCTGGGGTTCGCGCTGCGCTGGAACGATTCCTACACGCGGCTGCCGATCCGCAGCCCCTTCGTCGGGCCGCAGCCGGTCGACCCGCTGCTGGACGACAACGCCCGGCAGCACAGCCAGACGCTGACGACGACGCTCGCGGCCCACACCCGACCGGTGAGCTGGTGGGAGAGCGACGTGCGCCTGTCGCGTTTCTCGAACCGCATGACGTTCGACGACGGGCCCGATCCGGGCGTCGTCTGCCCCACGCTGGTGTTCGGCTTTCCCTGCGAGTTCCCCTCGCTCACGACGGTCGTGCGCCGCGAGGCCGAATGGGTGAATCACGTCCACGTCGGCCGCTGGTCGACCAGCTCGCTCGGCCTGGAGTACGTCCACGACGAGGGCGAGGCGGAGGTGTCCACGCCCTTCAAGGCGCGGACGCACACGCAGGCGGTCTTCTTCCAGCAGCAGTTCCGGATCCTGGATCGGCTGTTTCTGACGGGCGGCGTCCGGATCGAGGACCACAGCGTCTTCGGCACCGTGACGACCGAGCGCGGCTCGCTGGCCTTCCTGATCCGCGAGTCCGGCACGCGGCTCCGGGGCGGGGCCGGCTCCGGGTTCCGGGCGCCGACGTTCGTCGACCTGTTCTTTCCCGGCTTCGCGAACCCGAGCCTCAGGCCGGAGAGCAGCTTCTCGTGGGACGCCGGGATCGATCAGCAGCTCTGGGACACGCGCATCCGGCTGGGCCTCACGTACTTCGCGAACAGGTTCACCGACCTGATCGCCTGCTGCGGGGGGCCCACGCCCTCGGCGCCGTTCGGCGGCCCGATCAACATCGGCCGCGCGCGGGCGGCGGGGATCGAGTTCACCGCCGAGGCGGACCTGCTCGAGGCGCTGACCGCCTCGGTCGGCTACACGTACAACGACTCCGAGAACCTGTCGACCGACCGGCCGCTGCCCCGGCAGGCCCGGCACCTCTGGTCCATCGGCCTGGCGTGGGAGCCGATCAGGCGGCTCACGCTCTTCACGCAGGTGCACACGAGCTCGCGGCAGTTCGACACGTTCGGCCAGGTCTACAACCGCGGCCACACGCGCGTGGATCTCGGAGGCTCCTGGCGCGTGCTCGACCGGTACGCGCTCATCCGGGGCGTGGACCTGACGGCGCGCGTGAACAACCTCCTGAACGAGGGGTACGCCGAGGTCCGCGGCTTTCCGGCGCTCGGCATCAACGCGCTGGTGGGGCTGCGCGTGTCGTTCTGATGGAGCGAGGACGGCGATGAGGCGCGTGCCGCCCGGGGGGTTCGCGGTCTCCGTCGGCCTGCATGCCCTCCTCGCCGGAGCGCTCCTCCTCGGGGTGCGCGCGCCGGTCGAGCGCGTGCTGTTCGTCGACCTGACCCGCTGGAGTCCGCCGCGGACCGCAGCGGCGGGCACCGAGGTCGGTGAGGCGGTC
>JBBIHW010000451.1:0-2059 GCA_037446795.1 Acidobacteriota bacterium | reverse complement strand
CGCCCCGGCCAGGATCGCGTCGCGGGGGCGGAACGTGTCGCGGTCGTAGAGCCAGAAGAGGCTCAACGTGAAGAGCGAAAGCGCCGGGTGCAGCGTCGTATCGGCCAGGCTCATGCGGTCGAAGAAAAAGAGCATGGGCGTGAAGGCCGCCAGCAGCAGCGCCAGCGGCCCCGCGCCACGTCCTAGGTGCTGTTTACAGAGACGCCGCCCCAGGGCGAAGACTGCCGCCGCGCCGGCAGGGGCCTGCGTTACCGGCCGAGCCTCCAGGTGAAGCCGGCGGTCAGCGAGGTGTGCCGCGAGGTTTCGTCGAAGGTCTTCTCGCTGAGCGAACTCAGCTCGACACGAAGCCCGGCCTTCCGGGACGTCCCGAAGAGGAAGCGGCTTCCGACGGCGACCTGGTAGGCCATGGCGTCGTCGTCCACGCTCCCGAACGGGGTGTCCACCTCCAGGTTCGCCTGGCCGACCCCGCCGAGGAAGTACGGGACGATGTTCTCCCTCGGGTGGAAGTTGAACACGGCGTTCACCATGAGGGTGTTCAGGGTGACGTCCGAGCCCTGCTCGCTCGCCGAGGTGTCCAGGTACTGGCCCTCGACCTCGAACAGCTTCGAGAAGTTGTAGCCGCCGCGGATCGCGAGCCCGGTCCCGCTCTCGCTCGTGACGTTCGAGTCGAACTCGGTACGGCCCACGTCCACGCCGATCTCGCCGCCCATTCCCGCGTAGGCGGGCAAGGCCGCCGCCGACGCGCCGAGAAGCACGCAGACCAACGCTCGTCTCATGGCACGGTCCTCCTTGCGTTCCACGCACGCCCCGGCGCCGATGCCGGGATCGGGTCCTCGCCCCGCCCGCAGAAGAAACGGTAGGCCCGGGGGGACACGAGTCAAGTCGGAGGGCTCTCGGCTCCGGCCCGCGGGTCGTCCCGGACGATCCGCGGCGGGTGTCGCGAAAGACGACACACCGGAGGCCCGGCCCCGCGGCCCCGGGCCGGCCTCCGACGCCGCCGTCACGCGAGGCTCGTGCGCTATGATGGCCGGCCGGCGGAGGACGGCTTGAGCCTCGACACCGCGCGCCGCGTGCTCGAGATCGAGGCGCGCGCCCTGACCGAGCTGGCCGAGCGCCTCGACGACGCCTTCGAGCGCGCGGTGGACCTCCTGTGTCGCTGCCGCGGTCGCGTCGTGGTCACCGGCATGGGCAAGTCGGGCATCATCGCCCAGAAGATCGCGGCCACGTTCTCCTCCACGGGCCTGCCGTCCTACTTCATGCACCCCGCCGAGGCCCTGCACGGGGACCTGGGCATGATCGTCGCCGGAGACGTCGTCGTCGCCCTGTCCAATTCCGGAGAGACGGAGGAGATCGTCCGGCTGCTCGAGCTGATCCGCCGCCTCGGCGCCTCGATCATCGGCATGAGCGGCGACCCTCGCTCCACCCTCGCCCGGCACGCCGACGTCCACCTCGACGTGGGCGTTCGCCAGGAAGCCTGTGCCCTCGATCTGGTGCCGACCGCCTCGACGACGGCGGCCCTCGCCGCAGGCGACGCGCTCGCGGTGGCCTGCTACGAGCGGCGGGGGTTCACCGAGAAGGACTTCGCCCGCTACCATCCGGGGGGACGGCTCGGCCGGAAGCTCCTGCAGGTGAGCGAGCTGATGCACTCGGGCGGAGGGGTTCCCTCGGTACCGCCCGACGCCCCCATGACGGTCACGATCCGGGAGATGTCGGCGAAGGGGCTCGGGATGACGTGCGTCGTGGACGGGGAGGGGCGGCTCGCCGGGGTCCTGACCGACGGGGACCTGAGGCGCCTGATGCTCCGTCTCGAGAGGCCGCTCGAGACGACGGCCCGGGAAGCGATGACGACCCGCCCGGTCACGATCGGCCCCGACGCCCTGGCGACCGAGGCGCTGCGCCTCATGGAGGAGCGGAAGATCACGTCCCTTCCCGTCGTGGACTCCGACCGGCGCCTGCTCGGCGTGATCCAGATCCACGACCTGTGGCGGACGGAGCTGTTCTAGCCCAAAGTTCCCGCGACAGTTCGGGTCGCAACGCGGGGTAATCCATTGAGCTGCGA
>JBBIHW010000450.1:0-2065 GCA_037446795.1 Acidobacteriota bacterium | reverse complement strand
GGGGGGCCGGCCGGCCGGGTTCCGGCCTCCTCCCGGGGCGCAGCCGCCTGGGGCGCCCCCGGGCCGAGGTCCCGGACGCCCACGTCGCGCAGGTAGGCGACCCACGCGGCGCGCGCTCGCCGCAGCTCCGGGGCGCCCCGCTTGCCCGAAGGGATCATGCGCGCTTCTCCCCGAACACGTGGTCGAGGATCGCCTCCGCCACCTCGGCCTTGGAGCCCTCCGGCACGTGCCGCACGGCTCCCGACCGGTCCAGGATCGTCACCGCGTTGCGGTCCGACTCGAACCCGATGCCCGGCCGCGACACGTCGTTGGCCACGACGAAGTCGAGCTTCTTGGCCTCGAGCTTCCTCCGGGCGCCCTCGAGCAGGTCCTCCGTCTCGGCGGCGAAGCCCACGAGCAGAGGCCGGCGCCCGTCGAGACGGCCGAGCTCGGCGAGGATGTCGGGGGATTCGTCGAGGACGAGGGTGCGCGGGGCCCCCGTGCGCTTGATCTTCGCCGGCTCGGCCCGCGGCACGTAGTCCGAAACGGCCGCGGCCATCAGAACCGCGTCGGCATCGGCGGCCTCGCGCAGGGTGGCCTCGCGCATCTCCTGTGCCGCGACGACCCGCACGACCTCGACCCCGAAGGGCGCCTCGAGCGCGACGGGGCCGCTCACGAGCACGACCCTCGCCCCTCGCCGGGCTGCCGCCGCGGCGAGCGCGTAACCCATCTTCCCCGAGGAGCGGTTCGAGAGGAACCTCACCGGGTCCACCCTCTCGCGCGTCGGCCCCGCGGTGACGACCACCTTCCGTCCGGAAAGCTGCGCCGAGCGGCGTGCCGCGGCGAGGGCGGCTGCGACGATCCGCGCCGGGTCGGCGAGCCTCCCCCATCCCGTCTCCCCCTCGGCGAGCCAGCCCGTCTCGGGCTCGACGACCTCGACCGCGCGCGACCGCAACACGGCCAGGTTCCCCTGCGTGGCCGGGTGGAGCCACATCCGGGTGTTCATCGCCGGGGCGACGACGACGGGCGCTGTCACCGCGGTGTAGAAGGTGGTCAGGAAGTCGTCCGCGATCCCCTGGGCCATCTTGGCGAGGACGTTGGCGGTGGCCGGGGCGACCACGAGCGCCGCGAGGTCCCGGGCGAGCCCGACGTGGCCAATCGCCTCCTCCGCCTCGGGGTCGAAGAGGTCGAGCAGGACGCGCCTTCCCGAAAGGGCCTGGAACGTCAGCGGGGTCACGAACCGTGCGGCCGCGCGGGTGAGGATGACCTGGACCTGGGCTCCCGCGCGCTCGAGGCCGCGCAGGACCTCGCAGGCCTTGTAGGCCGCGATCCCCCCGCTGACCCCGAGGGCGATGCGCACCGCGCGCTACTCCGCCGCTTCCTCGCCCCCTGCGTCCTGGCCGGGCTCCTCGGACTCCTCGAGCGGCTCCACGAGCCCCTGCGCGAGCTCCTCCTGCGCGATCACGCTCGGCTTGCGGCTGTCGCTGTCGATCCGCGGAAGCGCCCCGATCTGGAGCTGCTCGGCCCGCAGCGCGGCGAGCGTGACGAACCGGTACTTGTTCCCCACGGTCTCCGGAAGCTTGAACACGGTCCCCTCCACCTGCCGCCGGGGGGTCTCGCCCGAGCGCGAGCCCCTCACGGTGCGGCGAACGTGCCGACGATCCGGCGCGCCTGCTCCTCGCAGCGCCGGACGCGCCGGCGCTCGGCCTCGACCACGGCCCGCAGCTCGCGGCTCGCGCGGTCGAAGTCGTCGTTCACGATCAGGTAATCGTAGCGCGGGTACTCCTCCGCCTCCCGCCGGGCCAGGGCGAGCCGGCGCCGAACGTCCTCCTCGGTCTCGCTCCCCCGGCCCCTGAGCCTGCCGGCGAGCGCCTCGAAGCTCGGGGGAAGCACGAACACCGTCACGGCGTCGAGCGAGGAGGCCAGCACCTGCCGGGCCCCCTGCACGTCAATGTCGAGCAGCAGGTCCGAGCCCGCGGCGAGCGCGCGCTCGGTCGGCTCGCGGCCCGTCCCGTAGTGCCGCCCGAAGACGCGGGCCCACTCGAGGAACGCCCCCGCGGCGACCATGCGGTCGAACGTGGCATCG
>JBBIHW010000449.1:0-2073 GCA_037446795.1 Acidobacteriota bacterium | reverse complement strand
CAGACCGGCAGAGCCCGCGAAGTCCCCGTCCGTGATCCCGTAGAGCGTGAAGTCCTGGTTGTCGGTCAGGAGGTCCACCTTCGTGTCCGCCTCCTGTGCAAGCGCGGAGGCGGAGCAAAGACCGAAGAGAAGGAAGGCGACCAGGATGCGTTCGGGACGGGCGGACCCTGACACCCGCTCCGGACGCGAGAACTTCACGAACGAATGGCGATCGCGAAAGCGGAAGAGGCCCATCGTCCAACCTCCAGAGCTCGCCGGCGGCCAGCGCACCGGGCGCGGAGCTGCCCTCGCCGAGGCGCGTCGCGCCTCGGTTTCCTTCCCTGCGGTCGGTGGACCCCCTCCCAGTCCCCCGCGACCCCTGTCGTATACCGCGAAGGGCGGGGGCTGACAACCGCCGGCACCCCGGGTTGTATAGTGGCGAGCCGATGGTGGGAACCTGCGCAGCTCGACGGCGCACAATCAGCTGGATCGCACGGCTCGTCAGCCTGGCCGCCCTCGCCGTGCAGCCCGCCTGCGTCCCGGCGCGGATGCACCCGAACCCGACCTCGCGGGAAGACCTTCCGCTTCGTTCGGGGACTCCGTCCGGTTTCGGCTCGAAGTTCGAGGGGAACTTCGAGGCCGAGCTTCGCGCCGCCGGCCCCGCCGATCGGTTCCGCGCGATCGTGGACCTCACGGAGCAGGTGGACCTCGAAGCTCTCGGCCGGCGGCTCCGCTCGGAGCGTCGGGGCAAGTCGTACCGCCGGCGCGCCGTCATCGGGGCGCTCGAGCGCGTCGCGGACCGGCAGCAGGCGCGCCTGCGACCCCTGCTCGAGCGGCTGCAGAGGAGCGGACGCCTCGACTACGTCCGGCCCGTCGCCATTGTCAACCGCCTCGTCGTCGAGGGAACCGCGGCCGGGATTCTCGAGCTCGCGCAGCGACCGGAGGTGGCGTTCGTGCTGCGCGAGTGGACCTCCGACCGACCGGCGAAGCGGGCGCAGCTGGAGACACGGCCCGCGCGCACGCCCGGCGAGCGGTTCCGGAGCTGGGCGATCGAGCAGACGGGAGCGGACCGGCTGTGGGCCGCCGGGCTGACCGGCCGCGGCGTGCTCGTGGCCACGATCGACACGGGCGCCGCTGGAGAGCACGAGCAGCTCCGGGAGGGGCGGATCCGCGGCTCCCGCGGCTGGCTCGATCCTGTGGAGGGAGCGACCGCGCCGTACGACAGCGACACCCACGGCACGGGCGTCCTCTCGCAGGCGGTCGGCGCCAATCCCCGCGGCCGCGTCCTCGGAATCGCCCCGGGTGCCCGGTGGGCAGCGGCCCTCGGCAACTACCGGAATCGCTACTCCCGAGTCCGCATGACGATCGCCGCGGACTGGATCCTTCGGGTCGCCCGGCCCGACGTGCTCGTCAACGCATGGTCCAACAACGAGTCGCCCTGCGCGGACTTCGACCTGCCGTTCATCAGCGCCTGGAAGGCGGCGGAGATCTTCGTGGTGTATCCCGCGGGAAACGGAGGGCCGCGGTCCGGGACCGGCGAGGCGCCCGCGCAGCTCGCGGGCGTCTTCCCCGACCGCGGGCCCGTGTTCTCCGTGGCCGGCCTCGAGCGCTGGAACGAGGCCGCGCGGGACTCCTCCCGGGGGCCGAGCGCGTGCGGCTCGCCGGGGTTTCCCGCGATCGCGGCGCCCGGCAGCGATCTTCCCTTCGCATTTCCCGCCGGTGCCGACTCCTACGGCCTCGGCGGCGGCACATCGCTCGCCGCTGGCCTCGTGGGCGGGGCGGCGGCGCTGCTGCTCGAGGCCGATCCGGAACTCTCCCCGGACGAGCTGGAGCGCGCCCTGGCGGACTCCGCGCGCGACATCCCCCCGCCCGGACGCGACGATGCCACCGGAGCGGGGGCGCTCGATCTCGTGGCCGCCCTCGACCTCGTTCGCGCGAGGCGCCGGGAGGCCCCGTGACCCGCCGGATCCCGGCGCACGCCGCTCGCGGTCGGGCGGGAGCGGTCGGGCTGGCCGTTCTGCTGACCTCCTGCGGCGGCGGTTCGAAGGAGTCGGCCGGGCCCGAGGCGGCAGCGGCGCCCCGGGACTCTCGCCC
>JBBIHW010000448.1:0-2087 GCA_037446795.1 Acidobacteriota bacterium | reverse complement strand
ACTTTCCTCCGGTGCCCGGGCGACGAGGAGCGACGGGCTCGCCAGCAGCAGCGCCGACCGTTCGGCGCCGGCGACCCGGATGCGGCCGACGCCGACTCCGACCGTCTCCCCCGAGGCCGCCACCGCCTCCGGCAGGCTGCCGCAGGAGAGCGGCGCTCCCGAGAGCGCGGCGCCTGCGGAGGAGGTCAAGGCCGGGGCGAGGGTGGCCGCCAGCCGGCCGAGCAGCCTCGACTCGAGGGGCGTCGGCTCGCGCGAGACCTCGGGCAGCCCGCCGCCACCTCCGAGGGTACGCTCGACGAGCGCCAAGCCCACCGCGGCCGGCAGGGCGAGGGCGATCCCGCCTGGCTGCGGCCTGACGAACGAGAGAATCCAGGCGGGCTTCGGCAGCGCCTCGAGCGCCGCGCCCGCGCGGTGCTGCTGAAAGCCGTCCACCTCGATGGAGACCGCCTCGCCGAGCTCGCGCGACAGTTCCGCCGACAGCGCCGCCGCGATCGCGGCCAGACGCTGCTTCGCACCGGCCTCGGCCTCGCGCGGCAGGGCGACCGGCTCCCGCAGCGAGTAGGGGAGGACGCGTTCCGCGGAGACTTCCGCGGGAGCGGTCGCCTCGTCGGTCCCGGAAAGGACGGTCTGGATCTCCTCCGGCCGGAGCAGGGGCCCCTCGCTCATGGCGACCTCCGACGGTCGTGCGCTCCGGGCGATGCCGTCGCGGGAGCGGCCACGTGCAGTCGCGCCCGCAGCCCCGCCCGAAGACGCGCGGCCGCCTGGGCGTGCAGCTGACAGACCCTGGACTCGGTCACGCCGAGCACGGCGCCGACCTCCTTCATGTTGAGCCCGCCGTGGTAGTAGAGCTCCACGACGCGCCGCTCGCGCTCGGGCAGGCGCTCGAGCTCTTCGGCGAGCACCCGCAGCAGCTCCCGTCGCTCCGCAGCGCGGTCGGGCCTGCCCTCCTCCCCCTCCGCGGGCGGCTCGCCGCCTCCGGGAAGATCTTCGAGCGAGAGGAGCGGGCCGCAGCTCACGTCGCGAAGCAGCGCGCGGTAGTCCTCGATCCCGATGCCGAGCGCCGCGGCGATCTCCTCCTCGGGCGCGTCGGCGCCTCGGGTGGCGCGCAGCCTCCCGAGCGCCTCGTCGAGCGCCCTGCGGCCGCGGTGGACCGACCGCGGCTTCCAATCCCGCGCGCGCAGGCCGTCGAGGATCGCACCCCGGATGCGCGCCTCGGCATAGGTGCGGAAGCGCGCCCCGCGGGCCGGATCGAAGTTCCTCGCGGCCTCGAGCAGCCCGAGCACGCCGTCATGGGTCAGGTCTTCGATCTCCACCGTCGCCGGAAGGCGCGAGGCGATGCGGAGCACGAGGTAGCGGACGAGGTCGAGGTGGGATTCGAGGAACGCGCGGCGCTCCTCGCTGTCGCCGGCCCGCGCGGCCTCCGTCCACGGCAGCCCTTCTTGCCTCACTGGAGGAGCTCCGAGGGCGGCGCGGCCAGGAGGCCGCGAGCGCGGCCTTCGCCTGCGGCCAGCAGGCTCAGGGCGATCCGCTCGTAGCAGCGGGCGGCGGGCGAGGTGGGAAACAGCTCGAGCAGCGCCCGCTGGCGCCTGACCGCCTCGCCCACGCTACGGTCGTGGACGACCGGACCGAGCCATTCCGGCTCGCCCCCGAGGAAGTGGCGCGCGGCCCGGGCCACCTGCCGGTACGCGGCCACGGCCTCGGGTTCGTCCCGGACATCGTTCACGACGACGGCGGCGGGCTTGCCGGGCTGCTCCCCCCACAGCAACTTGAGCGAAGCGTAGGCGTCCACGAGCGAGGTCGGCTCGGGGGTCGTCACCACGATGACGCGCTCCGCGGCGAGCTGCAGGTCGAGCGCGGTGGTCCCGAGGCCGGCCCCGGTGTCCACGATCACGGAGTCGGACGTGGCCGCGACCTCGGCGAGGGCCGACAGCAGCCGCTCCCGCGCCGGGCCCGCGAGACGCGCGAGCGCGGGCACGCCGGAGGCCGCGGGCAGGAGCTTCAGGCCGGCCGGACCGTCGAGGAGCACGGCGTCGAGCCGGGCCTCCCCCTCGAGCAGGTGCTCGACCGTCCGCGACGGCGCGAGCCCG
>JBBIHW010000447.1:0-2100 GCA_037446795.1 Acidobacteriota bacterium | reverse complement strand
GGAAGGGGCGATCGAGCCGAACAGCCGGCCGGGGCCGCGCGCGGCCGCGTCGTCGTCGCCGACGACGAGCGGGCGGCGCGCGAGAGCCTCGCGGAGATCCTGAAGGACGACGGCTACGAGGTGTTCGTCGCCTCGAGCGGGGAAGAGGCGTTGCGGCTCGTGGCTGAGGAATCGCCCGACGTGCTTCTGACGGACCTGCGGATGCCCGGCATGGACGGCCACGAGCTGCTGTCGCGCGTTCGCAAGGCCCACCCCGAGACGGCCGTCGTCCTCATGACCGCCTACGGCACGATCCGCAGCGCGGTCGAGGCGCTGCGGGAAGGCGCCGAGGACTACCTGACGAAGCCGGTCAACGTGGAGGAGATCGAGCACCTGCTCGCCAGGATCCTGCAGAAGAAGCGGCTCCTCGAAGAGACGAGACTGCTGCGGGCCCGCCTCGACGACGCCTATCGCTTCGAGAACATCATCGGCCGCAGCTCCGAGATGCTGGAGATCTTCCGCCTCGTCGAGCAGGTGGCGCCGAGCCAGGCGTCCATCCTCATCACGGGCGAGAGCGGCACCGGCAAGGAGCTGATCGCCCAGGCCATCCACCAGCGAAGCCCCCGCCGCGACGCTCCCTTCGTGAAGGTCTCCTGCGCCGCGCTGCCGGAAACGCTCCTCGAGAGCGAGCTGTTCGGCCACGAGCGGGGAGCGTTCACCGGCGCGCTGTCGCGCCGCCCGGGACGCTTCGAGATCGCCGCCGGCGGGACCGTCTTCCTCGACGAGGTGGGGGACATCCCGCTGGGCATGCAGGTCAAGCTCCTGCGATTCCTCCAGGAGAAGCAGTTCGAGCGGCTCGGAGGGAATCGCACGCTGACCGTGGACGTGCGCGTGCTGGCCGCCACCCACCGGGACCTGCCCGCGCTCATCCGGGAGGGGAAGTTCCGGGAGGACCTCTACTACCGCATGAACGTCATCGAGATCCGCATGCCGCCGCTGCGGGAGAGGACCGAGGACATCCCGCTTCTCGTCGAGTTCTTCGTGCGGAGGTTCGCGGCGGCCAACGGCAAGAAGATCACGGGCGTCACGGACGAGGCGCTCGCGGCGCTCGTGGGCTATCCGTGGCCCGGCAACGTGCGCGAGCTCGAGCACGCGATCGAGCGCGCGGTCATCCTCGCGCGGACGGGAGAGCTCGATCTGTCCCTGTTCCCGACGCTGCCCCGGACCGAGACGCCGAGTCGTCCGGCCGGCGGGCCCGCGGTTCCGGGAGCGACGCTCGAGGAGATCGAGAGGGACGCGATCCTGCGAACGCTCGAGGCGGTGGGCGGATCCACCGGTCGCGCCGCCGCGATCCTCGGCATCAGCCCGCGCACCATCCAGTACAAGCTCAAGCTCTACCGGGCAGCGGGCGTCCTGGCGCCGCCCGCCGCCGGGGGGCCGGAGCAGACCTCGGCGGACTGATCCGGGAGCTTCCCGCCGAGTCGCTCCCTGCGCGTGGCACCGGATTCGCAGGAAGCTCGGGCGGAGGGAAGGCAGATGGCGAAGTCCGAGGACCGGGCCGAGACGATCCTCGCGGCCGTGGATTTCTCCCGCGCCGCACGCCAGGCGTTCATCCAGGCGCGTTTCCTCGCGAGAGAGCGCGGCGCCGGGCTCTACGTCCTCCACGTCGTTGACGCTCCCGGGATCGAGGAGATGGCCGACCTCACCGGCACGCCGGCGGAGAAGCTGCGGGAGAGGCTCGGGCACGAGCGCCGACGGCGCCTCGCGGAGTTTCTCCGCGACCTCGACGACGGTGGGGAGCCCGTGGAGGTGCAGCCCCTCGTTTCCTGGGGACGGCCGTTCGAGGAGATCGTGAGGCGCGCGCGCTCCCTCGCGGTGAACCTGATCGTGATGGGCAGCTCGGGCCACACCGCCGACCTCGAGCGCGCCCTGTTCGGGAGCACGGCCGAGAAGGTCCTGAGGGCGGCCCCCTGTCCGGTCCTGTGCGTGCCGGCGGACTGACGAGGCCGCCGGCCTGGCCCGGCTAGCCAGAAGGACGGCCCGGGGAGGTCGGTCCACCCTCGGGACCCGGCCCTCGCCCGGCGGCGAGCTTCCTCACCGTTTCCTCGAGCTCCCGCAGGT
>JBBIHW010000446.1:0-2113 GCA_037446795.1 Acidobacteriota bacterium | reverse complement strand
GGTCAAGGCGGACAGGATCCGGCGCGCGCTGTCCTCGCCCGCAGCCCTCGCCGCCGCGCTCCGGCCCGACGAGCAACTTCTGCGGTCGCTCGCGCGCGAGGCGGCGGCCGCCGATCCCCGCCTCCGCTGGCTCGCCGACGCGGCGCGAAGGTTCAAGGAGGCCGGCGAGAAGACCATCGTCTTCGTCGCCTACCGGGAGACGCTCGAGGCGGTCCGCACCGCCCTGTCCCGCCTCGCGCAGCTTCGCTGCGCCGTCTTCCACGAGAACCTCTCGGCCGCGCAGCGCGACCTCGAGGTCGCGCAGTTCCGGCGCCCCGGCGGCCCCTCGATCCTCGTCTCCACCGAGTGCGGAGGCGAGGGGAGGAACTTCGAGTTCTGCCACCGCATCGTGCTGTTCGACCTCCCTCTCGGCCCCGCGGTCGTCGAGCAGCGGATCGGCCGGCTCGACAGAATCGGCCGGACCATGCCGGTGGAGATCGTCTACTTCCGCCCTCCCTCGGGCCTCGCGCGCGAGGTCGCCTCCCTGCACGAGCGGCTCGGGGTGTTCTGCGCTCCCCTCGGCGGACTCGACCGCGAGCTCGCGCGGATCGAGGAGGCCATCGAGCGCCGGGCCGTCGCCGGCGACGGCGCCGTCCCGGAGGGCGCGCTCGACCGGGCCGTGCGCGAGGCCGAGGACGCCCGATCGCGGGTCGTGGGCGCGGTGTACCGCGAGCTGCACCGCGACCCCTACGATCCGGCGCTGGCCGCCTCGATCCTCGCCCGGATCCCCCCGGACCTCGACGACGTGACCGCCGACGTGGTGCTGACCGCGGCCGAGCAGCTCGGCTTCCACGTGGAGCCACAGAGGGGGCGCGCTGCCTGCTCGATCGAGCTGGGCGCGACGGCGCTCGTGGACCGCCTTCCCGGAGTGCCTGGCGGGTCCAGCTTCGTCGGCACGTTCGACCGGGAGGAGGCGGTCGCGCGGGAGCAGCTCGACTACTTCTCCTCGGGCCACCCCCTGGTCGAGGGGATCCTGGCCCACCTCGAGGAGAGCCCGCGCGGCCGCGTGTGCCTGCTGGAGTTCGCCGGCGAGAACGAGGGGCTCGGGATGCTCGCCGTGTACAGGAGGGCGGGCGGCTTCCGCGTCGTGGTGGTGGACGCGACGGGACGGGAGCGGCCCGACTGGGCCGAGCTGCTCGCGCGCAGGCCGCTCAGGACGCGACGGGTGCGACCCGGGGCCTGGTGCCGGGAGCCCGGCTGGCCCAGCTTCATCCGCCGGCTCGCCGAGCTCCTGCCCTCGGGGGAGGAGCCGGAGGCGCTGGCCGCGATCCGCGTTCGCCGCGCGGCGCGGTGAGGTCGTGGCCGACCGGGTCGAGCTCGCGTTCCGGCGCGCCGCCGAGCGGCTGATCCCCGAAGGGTCCTCGGTCGTCGCCGCGGTTTCCGGGGGCGGCGACTCCGTCGCCCTTGTGCACCTGCTCGCGCGATGGGCCCCGCGACGTTCGGTCCGGCTCGCCGTCGCGCACCTCGATCACGGCATGCGGCGCGGCTCGCCGTCGGACCGGCGCTTCGTCGAGACAACGGCGGCGAAGCTGTCGCTGCCCGTGGTCTCCGACCGGCGTCCGGTCGGCCGGGCGCGCAAGAAAGACGAGTCGCCCGAGGAGGCTGCACGGCGCGTTCGCCGCAGCTTCCTGCTCGAGGCGCTGCGGAGGCGGCGAGCGGATCTCGTCGCCACGGGCCACACCCTCGACGACCAGGCGGAGACGGTCCTGATGCGCCTGCTGAGAGGGGCGGGGCCCTCCTCGCTCGGCGGCATGAGGGAGACAGGGCCGGGCCCCTTCGTCCGGCCCCTCCTCGGCCTCACGCGGGAGGAGCTGCGCGGCTGGCTCGATCGGCGCGGGATTCCCTTCCTCGAGGACCCGACCAACCGGGACCTGCGCTACGACCGGAACCGGCTCCGGCGCCTCGTCCTCCCCTTCCTCGCCGAGACGGTCAACCCGCAGGCCGCCCGGCACCTGGTCCAGGCCGCCGAGCGGCTGCGCGAGGACGCGGCGCTGCTCGACGACATCGCGCGCCGGAAGTTCGAGGCGCTCGCGCGGCGGAAGGGTGCGGGCGCCGTCGAGATGGACGCGACCGC
>JBBIHW010000445.1:0-2127 GCA_037446795.1 Acidobacteriota bacterium | reverse complement strand
CAGCCGATCTGACCCGAGCGGCGGCCGAAGGAGCGATCCTGGGCTCCTACCGCTTCTCCCGCTACCTGACCGAGGGTCCTCGGCGCAAGCCTCCCATCGAGCAGGTCAGGCTTCTCGCCAGGGGAGACCGTCGCGAGCTCGAGGAGGCGGTCCGGCGCGCGGAGGCGGGCGCCGGCGCCGTGTGCCTCGCGCGCGACCTCGTGAACGAGCCGCCTTCGGTGCTGACGCCCGCCGAGATGGCGCGCCGAGCGGCGGTCGAGGCGCGCGTCGGCGGCCTCGAGGTCAAGGTCCTCGGCCGGGCGCAGCTCGCCCGTCTCCGCATGAACGCGCTCCTGTCCGTCGGACGCGGGAGCACGCAGCCGCCGGCCGTCGTGCACCTCGTCTACCGTCCCCGCGGGCGCCGGCCGAGCGGGCGGATCGTGCTGGCCGGTAAAGGGGTCACCTTCGACAGCGGCGGCCTGAACATCAAGCCCACCGGCGGGATGGCCGACATGAAATCCGACATGGCCGGTGCCGCGGCCGTGCTCGCGACCATGCGGGCGCTCCGGGCGTCGGGCTGCCGCGCCGAGGTGCACGGCCTCCTGGGTCTCGTGGAGAACATGGTCGGCGGCGGGGCGTTCAAGCCGGGCGACATCCTCGAGACAGCCTCGGGGAAGACCGTCGAGGTGCGGGACACGGACGCCGAGGGCCGCCTCGTGCTGTGCGACCTGCTCGCCTACGCGTGCGCCCGCCTCGCGCCGGACCGCATCGTGGACGTGGCGACGCTGACCGGTGCCTGCGTGGTCGCCCTGGGACCCCTCGCCTCCGGCGTGTTCTCGCGGGACGACCGCCTGCGGGACGAGCTTCTGTCCGCCGCCTCGCGCGCCGGCGAGAAGCTCTGGCCGATGCCGCTCTACGAGGAGTACCTGGAGCAGCTCCAGGAAGGACCCGCGGACCTGCGAAACGTCGGGGACCGCTGGGGCGGGGCGATCAAGGCCGCGCTCTTTCTCGGGGAGTTCGTCCCGCGGCAGGTGCCGTGGGCGCACCTGGACATCGCCGGCCCCGCCTACCTCGAGAACGAGCGGCCCGAGATGCCCGCGGGAGCGACGGGAGCCGGAACGCTGACCCTGCTCCGCTGGCTCGAGACGCTGTGACGTGGGGTTCGAGGAACATCGCCGTCGCGCCCCGCGGAGGGTCCGGCTCGCCCTGCTGACGGTGAGCGACACGCGACGCGGGGCGGAGGACGTCTCGGGGACCCTCGCCCGGCGCCTGGTCGAGTCCGCGGGGCACGAGGTTCTCGACTACCGCGTGCTTCCGGACGAGCCGGACACGGTCCGCGAGCAGGTGCTGCGGTGGCTCGGCCAGGACGGCTGCGACGCCGTGGTCGTGAACGGGGGGACCGGGGTCTCCTCGCGGGACCGGACCTACGAGGCCGTCTCCGCGCTCCTCGAGAAGCGCCTCGACGGGTTCGGGGAGCTGTTCCGCTGGCTCAGCTACAGGAGGATCGGTGCCTCCGCGATGCTGAGCCGCGCTGTGGCCGGCATCGCGCGGGGCCGCGCGGTCTTCTCGATACCCGGCTCGCCCGACGCGGTCGAACTGGCCCTCGAGGAGCTGATCCTCCCCGAGATCGGCCACCTGATCGGCGAGCTCCGGAAGGAGACGTCCCGCGAGCGGCCCCTCAGTTGACCGGTCCCTCGCCTGCCTTGGGTGGGGCGGCCTCGATGACCGGGCCGTGGGTGGCCTCGTAGCGCGCCAGGTTCTCCTGGAGGGCGCGGATCATCCGCTTCAGGTGCCCGGGGCTCACGATGACGCGCGCGTTCACGATCCCCTCGGGCGGGAACAGGTTGACGAAGTCCAGCAGGAACTCCTCGCGGGTGTGGCTGACGACCATCTGGTTCGCGTAGACGCCGTGGAGGATCCGCTCGGGGACCTTGATGGGGAACTCCCGCTTGCCCGCCATGGCACCTCCGGCTACCGGAACGAGGCCGCGGCCGAGGCCGCGTCCGGGTAGGTGGGAAAGATCACGTCGAAGCCGACCATGCGGAAGACCTCCCGCACGGCCCGGTTGACTCCAGCGAGAGCGATGCGGCCGCCGCGTTCCGCGACGCGCTTCTGGAGGGCCAGCAGCGCCCCCATCCCCGCCGAGTC
>JBBIHW010000444.1:0-2174 GCA_037446795.1 Acidobacteriota bacterium | reverse complement strand
CTCGAGCCGTCGCCGCGCGACACGGCCCCGGCCATCGGCCTCGCCTGCGCGAGGCTGGCGGGGGAGTCTCCCGCCCCGATCGCAGGCGTCTTTCCCGCCGACCACGTGGTGCGGGACGTCGCGGCGTTCGTGCGGGCCGTGCGGGTCGCGATCGAGGCGGCATCCCGGGGGCAACTCGTCTGCCTCGGGATTCGCCCGACCCGCCCGGCCACAGGCTTCGGCTACCTCCGCTGCGCGCGCAAGCCCGCGGGGCTGCGGCCCGTCCCCGTGGAGCGCTTCGTGGAGAAGCCGGACGCGGCGCGGGCGCGGCGATTCGTCCGCTCGGGCCGATACCTGTGGAACGGCGGGATGTTCGTCTGGCGGGTCGAGCGGTTCCTCGAGGAGCTGCGCCGGTGCGCTCCCGCGGTGTTCCGAGCCGCGCGCGAGGCCGCGCGCGGACGCGCGGGCGGGTGGGGCCGCGTGCCGAGGATCTCGGTGGACTACGCCGTCATGGAGAAGGCGACCGACGTCTCCGTCGTCCCCCTCGATGCGGGCTGGGACGATGTCGGCTCCTGGGAGGCGGCCGCGCGCCTGCAGGAGGCGGCGGGGGGCGGGGACGGGGACGTGATCCGCGTGGACAGCCCCGGCAGCGTCGTGTTCGGAGCCTCGCGGCTCGTGGCGCTCGTGGGCGTCGAGCGCGTCGTGGTCGTGGACGCGGAGGACGCGCTGCTCGTCGTGTCGCGGGAGAGGTCGGGCGAGGTGAAGCGGGTCGTCGAGACGCTGCGCGCCCGCGGGCGGGAGGATCTCCTTTGATCCGCACCGAGAGGGCGGCGCTCTACCTGCTGATCTTTCTGCTGGGGGCGTCGGCGCTCGCGTTCGGCTCCGTGGAGCACTGGGCGCAGGAGTGGCTGCGCTTCGGAGCGCTGCTCGTGGCGGCACTGCTGCTGTGGTCCGCGCCGCCCTCCTCGCTCCTGTCCGAGCGCACCCGCTCGCTCGTCCTGCCCGGCGCGCTCCTGGTGGTGTGGGGCCTCCTGCAGTGCCTCCCCCTGCCCCGTCCGGTGCTGGCTGCCGTCTCGCCTCGTGCAGCCTCGGCCTATGCCGAAACGGTGCCCTCCTCGGGGGCCTCGCTCGAGGACTGGCTCGTCTCGCGCGCGGGCGAGCACGGAATCCGTGTCGAGACGGCGGGCCCGGACGCGCCGCCGCGGGCCGGGACTCGCGACCGGCGCGCCGCGGTCGGGCGCAGCCTCTCCATCTATCCCTACGGCACCCTTCGCGCGTGCCTCTCCTGGGCGACGGCGCTCGTGTTCTTCGTGGCGGCAGCGGCGCTCGCCCGGGACGAGCGCGCGCGGTACCGGCTGCTCGTCGGCGTCGCCGGAGGGGCGGGCCTGCTCGGCATCTTGGCGATCGCGCAGCAGGCGTCGTGGAATCGCCGCCTCCTCTGGTTCCGGCCGCTGCCCGAGGGCTCCCAGCCCGTCGGCCCGTTCGTCGGCCCGAACCACTTCGCCGGCTACGTCGAGATGGGGGCCCTGGTGGGGCTCGGGCTGATCCTGGCGCTGCTGAGCGGGCCGGACGGCCGGCTGACCGTGCGGGGAGCCCGAGAGGCGCTGCTCGATCGCGAATGGGCGCTGCCGCGCCTGCTCTTGGTGGGCGGGTTCACGATCCTCGCCTTCGCGGGCTTGCTGCTGTCCGGCTCGCGCGGCGGCCTGCTGGCGGCCGGAGCCGGCCTCTTCGTGCTCGGGGCGAGACGCTTCAAGGGCTTCCTTCCCGCCGCGATGCCGGCTGTCGCCGCGGCGGGATTCGCCGCCGGCATCGTCGCAGCGCTCGGAAGACCGGCGGGGACGCTGGAGCGCGCCGCGGTCGTCTCCGCCGGCGCGGATGCGTCGCTCGCCATGAGGCTCGACGCGTGGGGGAAGACGCTCCGGATCTTTCTCGAGTCCCCCTGGGCGGGCTCCGGCCTCGGAAGCTTCAGGTGGGTCTTCACCTCCGTCCAGCGGGAGGGCGAGTGGATGGTGTGGGGCGAGGCGCACAACGACTTCCTCCAGTTGCTGGCCGAGGCCGGCCTCGTGGGCGGGGCGTTGCTGGCGTGGGCGGTCTGGAGCTTCGCGCGGAGGGTGCTCGTCCCGTGCGCGGGGGCGGGCGCCGGGCTTCCGCGCTGGACCACGACCGCCACCGCGGCCGCCGTGATCGCCATGCTG
>JBBIHW010000443.1:1972-2184 GCA_037446795.1 Acidobacteriota bacterium | reverse complement strand
ACCGGAACGAGCGCGGGCTCCGCCGCGCTGCGGCGCGCGAGGAGGAGGGAGGCGGGGCTTGCCGGGGCGATGTGCCGCGCGATGGCCTGCAGACGCCCGGGCTCTCGTGCCAGGAGCTCGGCCCCGACCCCCCGCGCCGCCTCCACGAGGGCGGCGGCGGGGGGTCGCCCGGGCGCCGGCGGGCGGGGGAGGGGGGCCAACTGCACGCGGGG
>JBBIHW010000443.1:0-1928 GCA_037446795.1 Acidobacteriota bacterium | reverse complement strand
AGCGCGATCCGGGCCCGGGAATCGGAGAGCAACGCGACGAGAGCGGCGCCCGAGAGCCCGCCATCGAGAGGTACCGCGACCCCACCGCACGCGTGCGCGGCGAGCGCGCCCACCAGCGACTCCGGGCCGCCGTCGGAGACGACCGCGACCCGCGTGCCCGGTTCGGCGCCGTAGGCGGCGAGCGCGGCGGCGAGTTCTCGGACCGCCAGGGCGACCTCGGCACCCGACAGCTCGGTCCACCCGGCTCCGTCGCGGAACCTCAAAAGATCCGGACGGCCGAAAACCGGCGCGCCCGGGAGGTCGCTCAGGAGCCGAGGCGCCATGCCGAGTCCGCCGCCAACGAGCCGGCTCGATGGGCCGGTACTCGGGGCGCGGATGGTAGCACGCGGGGGTCGCGAGCCGGTCTGCACCGATGCAGCGCCAATGCGGGCCTCGACGCGCGTGGAGGCCTGTCCGCGCTTGACGGTCGGGTCGCTTTCCCCTATAAAGACGCGCTCTCGAACCGGGTCCAGGCGTTCAGGCCCTTCCCCATCCGGAGTCACTGCGGACGGGGCCCTGGCTCTCCCGGGAGGGGTGGCCGATGACGTGGAAGCGGCTCGGTCTCGTGGGATGCCTCCTCGCGGCCGCGATTTTCTCCCGATCCGCCCGGGCAGCCGAGGAACCTCCTCGACCGCAAGGACCCGAGCCGCCTGGGCGGGAGCCTCCGGCAGCCCCTCCGGCCAGCGAGGGAAAGGTTCCGTGGTGGGGAGGGCGGCTCGCCCTTTACGTGGAGGCAGCGTTCGGGAGCAGCTCCTTCGACGAGATCGAACCGTCCATCTCCTCGGCCACCGGCTTCGCCTCGGACAACCGTGTCAGCCTCGACGACAACGACTACGGCCGCGTGACGGTCGGCTGGAAGTTCCCCTTCGAGCGGGGCAGGGTGCTCGCGAGGTGGACGGGCCACAGGGAGAACTCCTACTCGTTCGCTGCGACGGGCCTGCGCAACGTGGTCCGGCAGATTGACGCCGACCGCACTCCCTCGATGAATGCTCTCGTCCCCTACTGGGAGTTGTCGGTCTCCGGCGGGCAGCTCGAGGCGAGCCGCACCGGGTGGTTCTGGAATCCGGCGACCGACGACAAGCCCCACGGGGACGACCCGCCCAACGGGCAGCCGGACCTGGACGAGGTCCGTTTCGGCAGGTGGACGCCGTCGGGCCCGGACGACACCCGACCGGAGGAGAGCGAAATCCAGTTCGGGGTGGCCGATCTCGAGGTCGCCCTTTCGGTGCCGGACAACCTGGGAAATCGGCTCCAGACCCTCGACCTCCTGTACGAGAGGGACTTCGGAGGCCGCCGCGTCAACGGTCGCTGGCGTGGGGGCCTGCGGCACTTCCGCTACGAGGGAAGCCTGCCCGCGGCGGCGTGGGTCCTCGTGGGCGGCGGCGCCCCGGGCGATGGCTGGACGGAAGGCCTGCTCAACCCGCTCGTCTCGCTCTCGCAGGACACGACGGGGACGGGACCCACGGGGAGCGTCGAGATCCGGGCCAACTTTTTCCGCAGGCGGCTCACCCTCTTCGCCCAGGGAAACGTCGCATTCCTCCTTTCCGACCTCGAGGTGGACTCGGGCGTCTTCACCACGTTCGTGCGCGACTTCACCAACCAAGTGTTCTTCGCGGCCCCCGCCCGGCTCAACGCGAGCGAGACCAAGAGTGCGTGGCAGGTCGGGGCCGAATTCGGCGCCCAGGTCGAGCTCGTGCGCGGCCTCGTCCTCGAGATCGCGGCCAGCCGGACCGGCTACCAGGACAGCCTGATCGTGCCCACAACGATCTCGATCCCTTCGAGGCTCGAGCAGATCTCTCAGGGAACAGTGGCCGTCTACGGCACGCGGGACATCATCGCCGACGCTTGGCGCTTCGGCCTCGGCTACCAGTTCTGAGGGGTGTTCCCGG
>JBBIHW010000442.1:0-2187 GCA_037446795.1 Acidobacteriota bacterium | reverse complement strand
CGCGACCGCGCTGCGGAGGCTTCCCGCCGCCCTCGCCCGCCGCGTGCTGCGGCTCGCCCTCGAGCGTGCCGGGGCCGCGGCGCGGCGGCCTCTCTCGCGACACGTGGACGCGCTTCTCGCCCTCGCGGCCGGGCCGCACGGGAAGTGGCTGGACCTCGGCGGCGGAATCGCCGCCGCGAGGCTCGGACGGAGCCTCCGCATCGGAACCTGACCAGCGTTCCATGGCAGCGGCGCGGTGGCTCCTATATATTGTTGGGAGCCCAGGGACGTCGAGGCGGCCCCGAGAGGAACGAGCCCCGCAGGACGGAGGCCCGATCGCCGTGAACAGCCACCTGAAGACCATCGCGATCTGGGGCGTTCTGATCGCCGCCGTCGTCATCGGCTACCAGCTCTTCAACTCGGCCACCCACTCGCGCCAGCTCCTGGACATGTCGGAGTTCTACGCGCGCGTGACCGCGGGCGACGTCTCCGAGATCGACCTCACGCCCGACAGCTCCGGCTACGACATCCAGGGAACCTTCAAGAGCGAGCGGGCGGGCGGCTCCGGCGCGACCCGGACGTTCGCGACCTACGTGGTCAGGGACGAGAGCCTCCTGGCGCTGCTCCGGGAGAAGGGCGTCACCGTCAAGGCGAAGAAGCCGAGCGACAGCTCGTTCTTCACGGTCGTGCTGACCTGGCTGCCCATGCTCCTGGTCCTCGGGGTGTGGATCCTGTTCATGCGGCAGATGCAGGCAGGCGGCAACAAGGCCCTCTCCTTCGGAAAGGCCCGGGCGAAGCTCACCTCGACGCAGGGCAAGAAGGTGACGTTCAAGGACGTCGCCGGCGTGGACGAGGCCAAGGAGGAGCTGCAGGAGATCATCGAGTTCCTCAAGGAGCCGCAGAAGTTCCAGAAACTCGGCGGGAAGATCCCCAAGGGCGTGCTCCTCATGGGGCCGCCCGGGACCGGGAAGACCCTTCTCGCGCGGGCGATCGCCGGGGAGGCCAACGTCCCGTTCTTCTCGATCTCCGGTTCGGACTTCGTGGAGATGTTCGTGGGCGTGGGGGCGTCGCGCGTACGGGACCTGTTCGAGCAGGGAAAGAAGAACGCGCCCTGCATCATCTTCATTGACGAGATCGACGCGGTCGGGCGCCACCGGGGCGCCGGCCTCGGCGGAGGCCACGACGAGCGCGAGCAGACGCTGAACCAGCTCCTCGTGGAGATGGACGGCTTCGAGACCAACGAGGGGGTCATCCTGATCGCCGCCACGAACCGCCCCGACGTCCTCGACCCGGCCCTCTTGCGGCCGGGCCGGTTCGACCGGCAGGTCGTGGTGGGCCGTCCCGACGTCCGGGGCCGCGAGGAGATCCTCAAGGTCCACGTGCGCAAGATCCCGCTCGCCGCCGACGTGGACCTGGCCGTGGTCGCGCGCTCCACGCCGGGCTTCAGCGGCGCCGACCTGGCGAACCTGGTCAACGAGGCCGCCCTCCACGCCGCCCGCCGCGGCCGCAAGGCGGTCGCCATGGAGGATCTGGAGATCGCCAAGGACAAGGTGATGATGGGCGTCGAGCGCAGGTCGCTCATCATCAGCGAGGAGGAAAAGCGGGCCACCGCCTACCACGAAGCCGGCCACGCCCTGGTCGCCTACACCGTGCCCGAGGCCGACCCCCTCCACAAGGTGACGATCATCCCCCGCGGGCGCGCGCTCGGCGTGACCCAACAGCTCCCCGTGGACGACAAGCACACGTACTCCAAGGAGTACCTGCAGGCGATGCTGACGGTGCTGATGGGGGGCCGCGTGAGCGAGGAGATATTCCTGGGCAAGATGACCACCGGCGCCGGCAACGACCTCGAGCGCGCCACGGAGATCGCACGCAAGATGGTGTGCGAGTGGGGCATGTCGGACGTCCTGGGGCCGCTCACCTTCGGGAAGAAGGAGGAGGCCATCTTCCTCGGCCGCGAGATCGCCCAGCACCGCGACTACAGCGAGGCCACGGCCGTGGAGATCGACCGCGAGGTGAAGAGGATCGTGGGCGAGGCCTACGGGCGCGCCCGGCAGATCCTCGACGGCAACCGCGACGCTCTCGTCCGGATCGCGGAGGCGCTGCTCGAGCGCGAGGTCCTCGACGCGGAGCAGATCGCCTCCCTCGTTCGCGGGGAGGCGCTGCCCGCTCCGGTCGCCGCGAGCCCGTCGCCGCCGGCCGGGGCCG
>JBBIHW010000441.1:0-2198 GCA_037446795.1 Acidobacteriota bacterium | reverse complement strand
CGCTCCGTCGCGGCGCCGCGGGCTCGGCGGGCGGCGGAGCCGATCCCGCGGCACCGCTCCTGCGCCTCGCTCGAAGGCACGGGCTCGAGGCACGGGGAGTCGCGCGGTGATCGCCGCCATCGTGCTCGCCGCCGGCCGCTCGGAGCGAATGGGCCGCCCGAAGGCCCTGCTGTCCCTCGGCGACACGAGCTTCCTCGGGGCGATCCTGTCCACCATCGAGGCGAGCCGGGTCGAGGAGGTCCGGGTCGTCCTCGGGGAGGACGCCGAGCAGATCCGCGCAGCCGCGGCCGTTCCCGAACCCGTGGTCGTGGTCAA
Source organism: Acidobacteriota bacterium (assembly GCA_037446795.1). Lineage (GTDB taxonomy): Bacteria > Acidobacteriota > Polarisedimenticolia > Polarisedimenticolales > JBBIHW01 > JBBIHW01. The sequence continues at coordinate 1,883 of JBBIHW010000441.1, read as the reverse complement.
CCCGGACAGCGGCTCGCCGATGATCGCCTCGGTGCGGTGCGGGCTGCGCGCGTTGCCGCTCGAGGTGAAGGGCGTGCTGCTGTGGCCCGTGGACCATCCCCTCGTCCGCCCCGAGACGGTGGACCTCATCGTGGACGCGTTCGAGCAGAGGGAGCCGGCGATGGTCGTCCCCGTTCACGGAGGCCGGCGCGGCCACCCGGCGCTGTTCGCCGCCAGGCTGTTTCCCGAGCTGCTCGCGGCACCCGACTCGGCCGGCGCGCGGCACGTCGTGCACGCGCGCGAGGCCGACCTCCTCGAGGTCCCCGTCGAGGACGCAGGCGTCGTCACCGACATCGACACCCCGGAGACCTACGAAAAGGTCACGGGGAGGAAGCTCTCGGGTTGAGAGCGCCGGCCGCGCTCTTGCTGCTCCTGCTGGCCGGGTGCGCGGGCTCGGCCGAGAAGAGCCGGGTCGTCGAGGACCCCGAGCGTCGCGTGCGGTTCGACGTGCCGAAGGGCTGGCTCTACTTCGGCGACGAGGTCCGGTCCCCCTCGCAATCCCTGCTCACCATCCAGATCCACTCGCTCGAGGGCGCCGAGCGCCGGTTCGTCGCGGGGCTGCCCGAGACGCTGCTGCCGCAGCTCGAAGGTTGGACGAAGTACTACTACGTGATCGCCGGCGAGCCCGAGCGGTCGGAGGCCGCCATCGGCGGGCAGAAGGCGTTCGAAATCACGTGGCCCGTCCGCGTCCGCCCGGCCGATCCGGTCACGCGGGTGACCTACTGGGTCGTCCGGCGCGAGGACCGCCTGTACATCCTGCGCGCGGCATACGCTCCGGGCGCCTCCGCCGAGGACGAGCCCGCGGTCCGCGCGCTGCTCGCCTCGTGGAGCTTCCTCTGAGGGCGGGCGTCGGGCTCGCAGCACCCTGCCCGGCCCGACTCGGTCGAAACCCTGGGGCTTGCGCGAGCGTGCCGGGTCGTCCCTCGGGCGATCGCCGGGATCCGGTCCGCCAGGGTGACTGGCGCGGACGCGGGCGAGGTGCGCGGCCCGTACGGCCCGTCGCACCGCGACCGAGGCGGCTGGCCGTCGCCATCGCGCGCTCCGGCCCCACGCGCGGCACGACCCTACGCTAGAATCCCGCCGCCGGCCCCGGGCGAGCCTCCCGCGCGACCGACGCCGGATCGGCCAGATGAAAAAGCGCCGCCGGAGCAGGCCTCCCACCCCGCGCCAGCAACGGGCACAGGCGTTCCAGCGCGAGGCCCTCCACGATCACCTGGCGTTCGCTTCGGCGGAGCTCGAGGCCGGCCGCCTCGAGGAGGCGGAGCTCGAGGCCCGCAAGGCCCTCCGCATCGCCCCGGGAGACCCCGCCGCGACGCTTCTCCTCGGCGGGATCCTCTTCGGGACCGGACGAGAGCGAGAGGCCCTCGGCCTCCTTCGCGAGGCGGTGCGCCGCTTCCCGAAGGAGCCCTCGCTGCTTTACGATCTCGCGCTCTGCGCGGTCCGCGTGGACCGCCTCGACGAAGCGGAAAGCGCGGTCCGCAAGCTGCGCAACCAGATCGCGCGGGACCCCGCCTCCGCCCGGGGAAGGCGCCCCAAGCTCGAACGCGGCTCCAAGGAGATCCTCCGGTTCATCGAACGCCGTCGCCGTCTCGCCGCGTCGGGGACGGACTCGGCCCCGACCCGCGCGGCGACACCGGCCCCGAACTCCGGGGGAGCTCACGCGAACCCGCCGGGACGACAGCGTCGGCTCTTCGACGATGACCCGCGGGTCGGCGCATCCCCGAGCGGCGCGACCGCCGAAGAAACGACGCCCGGGCAGCGGCCGGCGGGAGCCTCGCCGCCCCCGCCTGCAGCCACCGCGGCGCTGCAGCGGCCGGCGCCCTCCCGCGGTCGGTCCGGCGGCA
>JBBIHW010000440.1:0-2209 GCA_037446795.1 Acidobacteriota bacterium | reverse complement strand
CGAGCGCCGCCGCCGCCCCGAGGACGAGGCAGGCGTCGGGGGCCGGCACCGCCTCGAGCAGCACCACGGCCGCGCCCGCCGCCCCGGCCGCGCCCGCCAGGTCCCACGCGTAGAGTCTCCCGCTCCAGGCCGCATGGCGAGTGAACAGCTCCGCGAGGAAGGTCCCGGCCAGGGCGAACGGGACCAGCAGGACCACCGCCGCGAGGGCGTACGCTTCGGGGAATCGCGCGAAGAGGACCCTCAGGCAGAACAGCACGGAGCCCGGGATGCTCGCGCCGAGGAGCGCGGCGAGCAGGGGGAGCGAAGGCTGCCGGAACCGGCGGACCGCGTGCGCGAGGAAGCCGCCGAGCCCGAGCCCGCACAGCGCGACGCTCAGGACCAGGAACATGAAGTGGTACTGCAGGATCGCGGCGAACACGCGCGTGAGGGCGACTTCGAAGGCGAGGACCGAGGCCGACACCACCGACACCGCGACCAGGACGCCGGCGCGGGGCGCCTCCGAAGCCGCGTGCGCCGCCTCTGTCCCGGTCCCGCCTCCCGCTCGGTTCACGTCCGATCCCTCCGTTCCGGCGCGCGCGCGGCGCGAAACGCTATCACGCGCAGCCTTGATTGGTGTCCGCCCGTTCCGGTAGACTTCGCTCCCGCTGCCGTCCCCATCGTCTAGTCCGGCCCAGGACTCCACCCTTTCAAGGTGGCGACACGGGTTCGAATCCCGTTGGGGACACCACGTCCACGAGCGAGCGCCGGGAGATCGAGCGGGCGACCGAGACGGCGCGCCGCGTGCGCTGCTACGGCGACGTCGGGGGCTGCGCCATGCCGCTGCGAGGCGGGGCGGATGTCCGGCTCGAGGCGGGTGTGCGCGTCCGGGACCTCGCCGCCGCGGCGGTCCTGGCCTCGTCGGTCCTCCCCGGCCCGGAGCCGGCCCGACGGGATCGGAGCACGCTGCCCTCGGCTCCCAGCATCGAGCCGCAGCGGCGGACCTGCGCCGACCAGGCGGGCCCGCGCGAGGAGCGCCTCTCGAGCTCGGCGAGCTGCTCGGATGCGCAGCCGAGGCGGAACGCGAAGAAGTCCGTTCCCCGCGCGAGGCGCGCGGCCTCGATTCCGGCGGCCTCGTCGCCGAGCACCTCGGCGCGCAGGTAGAGCCGCAGCGCGCGATTCTCGGTCTCGACCGCGCGCAGGAGCTCGGCGTCCGCCCCGGCGACGAACTGCCAGCCCCCTTGCGGGAGCTCGAGCAGGCCCGCGATCTCCTCGTCCCTCATGTTGGGCCCGCTGGCGCGGAAGAACTCCATCAGAGGCCGATCGTCCGTGACCACCGGCGCATCTGCCGCCCAGCGCTCGATCCCTTCGCGGTCGGCCAGGAACGTGGCCAGCAACGCCTCGGGAGTTTCCAGATAGGCCCTCCGCAAGGCGGCGGCCGTCCGTGGCTCGCGGTAGGCGCCCCGGAGCCGTCCGGCCGGCAGCGAGAACGGCTCGTCCGAGCCCACGAGGACGGCGTCCCTGACGGACGGGAGCCACAGCTGCACGAACGGGAACGCCTCCAGGAACGTCCGCGCCGCCATCCTCGCGGAGCGCAGGCTCTGCGCGTGGAGCGGGAGCCACTGCACGACGACGCCACCCGGCTCGAGCCTCCTCCTGCACGCCCGGTAGAAGCCGACCGAGTACAGGCCCGAGGCCCCGGCCACGATGGGAGGCGGCGGTTCGACGGTCACGAATCCGAACCGCTCGCTCGTGCGCTCGAGGAACCTGCGGCCGTCGCCGTGGACGAGGCGCACGCGCGGGTCGCGCCAGGCCGCGTCGTTGTCCGCCTCGAACAGCGGGAGCGCCTCGAGCACTCCCGCGGACAGCTCCACGGCCCAGACCCGCTCGACCTCCGGATGGGAGACGACGGCGGCCAGCGTGATCCCCGTCCCGATGCCGATGGCGAGGCCGCTCGACGGCCGACGGGACAGGAGCACGGGGAGGTGCCCTTCGGCCGCCATGTACCTCCAGACCGGTTTCGTCGTCGCGGCCATGGCCACGCCGTTCGTCAGCAGGCTCTTCGCAGTCGGGTCGAGGAAGCCGTAGTCCTTCGTGACGACCGCGATCGTGTCGTCCCGGCTCTCCCGGTAGAGGAGGAGCCGGCCGATCGCCTCGCGGCCGACGCTCGACCGCAGGAAGCTGCGGGCGTACGGGGCCGGAGGGAGCAGGGCCGGCATGAGGCACGAGGCGG
>JBBIHW010000439.1:0-2214 GCA_037446795.1 Acidobacteriota bacterium | reverse complement strand
GGATCGTCCTCGACCGGGTCGTGGCCCACTACGAGCTGATGACGTACACCGAGGGCTACAACGAGACGATCATCTCGTTCCGCAGTCCCAAGGGGAAGTTCATCACGGTCAACGGGAGCACGACCGCCTCCGACCACTTCGAGGACATGTTCTCGCAGCGGATGCTCGGGCACCTGCCGGTGGCCCTCCACCCGGGCCGCCCGCGCACGGCCTGCATCGTGGGGCTCGGAGCCGGCGTCACGGCGGGGGCGATCGGGCTCTACGACGAGCTCGAGCGCGTGGCGGCCCTCGAGATCGAGCGGGGAGTGTTCGAGGCGAGCCGCTTCTTCGAGAAGGAGAACCACGGGATCCTCGCGCACCCGCGTCTCGAGGTCCGCATTGACGACGGGAGGAACTTCCTCAAGCTGACCCGCGACCGCTTCGACGTGATCTCTTCCGCGCCCAACTTCCCGTCCCTCACCGGTTCCGGGGCGCTCTACAGCCGCGAGTTCTTCGAGCTGTGCCGGGAGAGGCTGGCCCCGGGGGGGGTCGTCTGCCAGTTCGCGCCGATCTGGCGGCTCCTTCCCGAGGACGTGAAGACGATCGCGGCGTCCTTCGGGGACGTCTTCCCGCACATCCGGCTGTTCTCGACGGGGCTGAGCCTGGTGATGCTCGGCCGGCTGGAGCCGTTCCCGCCCGTGCGCCTCGGGGAGGTGGAGCGGAGGGTGACGAAGCCCGAGGTGGCGGCGAGCCTCGCCAGCATCGGCGTCCGCGGGCCGATCGAGCTTCTTTCCTTCTACCAGATGGACGAGCCCGAGATCCGGCGGTGGGCGGCGGGGGCGCCCCGCAACACGGGCGACACGCCCAGGATCGAGTTCTTCGCGCCGCGCGGGGCGTTCTCGGACACGGTCGGCGCCAACCTCGCGGAGATCGCCTCCTTCAGACCGTCGGGGGAGGAGCGCGCGAGGAGGCTCGGTCTCGCGGGGGAGGACCGCTCCCGGTTTCTCGCGCTCGCCGCGGCCTACGACGCCGCGACGGAGGGCGAGATCCTCCTCTCCCGAGGCAAGGTCGAAGAAGCGATGGGACGATGGATGCCCGCGGCGGAATCGGGCCAGCGCTACGCCCGCTACCTCGTCGCCGACCGGGCCGAGAAGGAGGGGCTCGCGCTCCAGCGCCGGGACCAGCTCGCCGAAGCGCGCGAACGGTACCTCCTCGCGCTCCGCTACGAGCCGGACCGCCTCGACGCTCTGGTCAACCTCGGCTACGTGGACGTCTTTCTCGGCAACCTGGACGAGGCGGAGCAGGTCCTCGCCGCGGCGGTCGAGCGGTGCCCGAGATCGGCGGGCGCCATCGAGCGGCTGGGCATCGTCCGCGAGATCCGAGGAAAGCGGGAAGAGGCCGAGGCGCTCTACCGGCGCGCGGTGGAGCTCCAGCCCGCGCTGCCCGAGCCCCATGCGATGCTCGGCCGGATGCTGCTCCTGCGCGGGGCCCTCGCGCAGGGTCTCGACGAGATCGAGGCGGCCATCCGGCTCGGGGACAGGAGCGAGGCCGTGCTTCTCGCTCGCGTGGAGGCGCTGCTCGCCCTCGAGCGGCCGGAGGAAGCGCTGGAGCAGGCACGGGAGGCCGCCCGGTCGTCTCCCTCGTCCTCGGCTGCGCTCGAGCTGCTCGCGAGGGCGGCCGAGGCGGCGGGCGAGTCGGCGGAGGCGGAGGCCGCGCGCCGCCGGATGGGCGAGCTGGGAGCGAGCAAGCCGCCCGAAGCCGCCGCCCCTCATCCATGAGAGCGGGCGAGGCGACCGTGCCCGGGAAAGCCCGCTCCTATCCGGTCGCGCTCGGCCTGGTCCTGCTGGCGGGCGCCGCGGGCAGGATCGCCTACGTCGCGGCGCAACCGGCGACGGACCCGACGTTCGCGCGGCCCCTTCTCGACGGCGCCTACTACCTGGACTGGGCACGGAGGCTGGCCGCGGGCGAGAGCTGGCCCGGGGGAGCCTACTACCTGGCCCCGCTCTACCCGCACCTGCTCGCGGGGTTTCTCGCGACGTTCGGCGAGAGCTTCCTCGTGCTGTACCTGCTGCAGCAGGGGCTGCTGCTGGCCGCGGCCTGCGCCCTCGCCTCCGTGGCGCGCACCGTGGCGGGCGAGGGGGCGGCCCTGGCCACCGCGGCGATCGCTCTGCTGGCGAGCCCGATTCTGTTTTTCGGATCGAGGCCGGTCGGGGAAGCCGCGGCCCTGCTCCTGCT
>JBBIHW010000438.1:0-2217 GCA_037446795.1 Acidobacteriota bacterium | reverse complement strand
GAGACCTCGGACGCGTGGCGCGCCGCAGCCGGAGCCAGGCGCTCGAGGCCGACGCGCTCCACTTCTCGACGGACATCGGCTCCTCGGCGGTGGTCATCCTCGGCCTCGCGGCCGTGGTGCTGGCCGGGCGGACCGGCTACCGCCCGCTGGCGCTGGCGGACTCGGTGGCCGCGGTGATGGTGGCCGCGGTCGTGCTGTGGCTGTCCTTCCGGCTCGGCAAGCGCGCCGCCGACGTCCTGCTCGACCGGGCTCCCGCCGGGCTCGCCCGCCGCGCCCTCGCCGCCGTTTCGGATCTCGACGGGACCGAGGGGGCGCCCCGAGTCCGGCTGCGGCAAGCAGGCGACAGCACGTTCGTGGATGTGGAGCTCGGGCTGCGGCGCGGGCTCCCGGTCGGGGAGGCCGACCGCGTGGCGGCGGCGGCCCGCGAGCGCATCCGGGAAGCGGTCGGGGAGCGATCGAGCGTCCTCGTCCAGTTCCGGGCCGAGCAGGAGCGGGACGCTTCGCTGCGGCAGAAGGTGGCGACCGCGGTGGCCATGGAAGGGGTCCACCCGCACGACGTCACGCTCCGGCGCGTGGCCGGGAGGTTGCAGGTGGACCTGCACCTCGAGCTTCCGGCGAGCCTGACCCTCGGCGACAGCCACCGGATCGCCGACCGTGTGGAGGAGAGGATCCTGCGGGAGGTGCCCGAGGTCTCGCGGGTGGACATTCATCTCGAGGAGCGGGGAGAGGCGCCCGAGACGGCGGCGCCCCTCGACGAGGCGAGCCGCGCGGCGCTGCTCGAGCGCGTGCGGGAGGTCGCCCGCGAGGCGGCGGGCGAGGAAGGGGTCCACGACGTGCTGCTCGCCCGGACGCCCGCCGGGCTCTACCTGTCCTGCCATTGCTTCCTCCCCGCGGAGACCTCGCTCGCCGAGGCGCACGAGAGGACGGACCGGCTCGAGGCGGCGTTCCGGGAGGCGATGCCTGAACTCGCCCGCGTGTCCGTGCACGCGGAGCCTGCCGGCCTGCACGACTGAGAGGGATCAGTCCTCGCCGAGGGGCGTGACCCCGGACCCTTCGAGGTAGCCGAGGCCCTTGCGCGAGGCGTACACGGCGCACTCCTTGACCTTCCGGAGGAGGGCGGCGCAGGCCGGGCCCTCGCCGTAGCGCGCGGCGGCGGCGATGATCCTCGATCCGTTCCGGTCGAGGAAGTCCACGAGCGCGGGCACGTCGGCCGGGGCGACGAACGCTCCGACGCCGCGGTCGCTGCGCAGCTCGGGGGCGATCCGCTCCCTCAGGGCGGGGAACGCCTCGCACGCCTCGGCGAAGGGCCTCCAGGCGGGAACCAGCTCGGCGGGCGGCGCGATGCCGGCCGCGCGGCAGACCGTCTCGAGGCCGTCCGCGTCGCGGGCGATCCAGAACGGAGACAGCCGCCCGTGGAGCCTCAAGGCGCGCCACGGGAGCTCGGAGAGGAGCACGTCGAGCGCCGGCTTTCCCGCATCGGGCCCTTCTCCGACGGCCCGCCCGTCTCGCGCGCGGCTCCCGAGATCGTGGATCTGCTCGAGCTCGCCCAGAAGGTGCGCGCGGTCGTGGAGGTCCGCCGGGAGGGGAACCCCCTCGTCCGGCTCCACCGCCTCGGCGAGGCCGGGATCGAGCTTCCGCAGCTGCTCGCGCGCGATCCGGTCCACCGCCTCGGTGCTCCCCGCAGCCCGATAGCGGTCCACGGCCGCAGCCACGTTCTCCGCCGAGCCCTCGGTGATCAGGATCGGCCGGCCCTCGAGGTGGAGATCGGGCTCGCTCAGGTCCCGCGCGCGCGCGGCTGCGCGGTCCGGCCGGAAGTCGAACGCCTCGAGCCGGTGCCGCAGGCGCTTCCAGAGCGGTGCTCGGGGGTCGGGCTCGGGCGGGACCGCTGCGAGCAGCAGCGAGGCGAGCGCGCGAGTCCAGCGCGCCGCGGCCCACACGACGCGCCTCGTGGAGAGGGCCGCTCGAAGGAAGCCTTCCGGGTTGACCGTCCGTCCCGCGACGAGCGGCGAGACGACCTCGTCGAAGAAACCCAGGTCCGCGGCGTGGAACGAGACGACTCCCTTCATGGCCTGCCTGCGCGAGAGTCTACTCCGGCTCGCGGCCGCCGTCGGCTCTCCCGTGTTAGATTCGAGCGCCCCCCGGGGCCTTCTTCTCGCGAACGAACGCGGAGGGGAACCGTGGATCGAAGGGCCGCCACGCCGAGGCTCGTCGCTTCTC
>JBBIHW010000437.1:0-2227 GCA_037446795.1 Acidobacteriota bacterium | reverse complement strand
AGCGACTGCGCGAGGCCGAGGCCGCGGTCGAGGCTCGGCGCCGCGAGGCCGAGCAGGCCCTGGAGAGGATCGCGGGCCTGAGCCGCGAGCAGGCCAGGGCCGAGATCTTCTCCCAGGTGGAGCAGACCACGCGCCGCGACGCGGCCCGACTGTCCCGGCGCATCCTCGACGAGGCCCGGGAGAAGGCGGACTCGGAGGCGCTGAGGCTGATCGTCGCCGCCACGCAGCGGCTGAGCCTGCGCGAGCCGCTCGAGTCCACCGTCAGCCTCGTCCGCCTCCCCAACGACGACATGAAGGGGCGCATCATCGGCAAGGAGGGGCGCAACATCCGGGCGCTCGAGATGGCCACCGGCATAGACGTGATCGTGGACGACACGCCCGGGGCGATCCTGCTCTCCTCCTTCGACCCGCTGCGCCGCGAGGTGGCCAAGATCGCCATCGAGCAGCTGATCGAGGACGGGCGCATCCACCCGGCTCGCATCGAGGAGACGGTGGCAAAGGTGCGCGAGGAGGTGGACCGGTTGATCGAGGAGACCGGAACGCAGGCCGCCTTCGACGTCGGCGTGTCGGATTTGCACCCGAGGCTCGTGAAGCTCGTGGGCCGCCTGAAGTTCCGCACCCACCACGGCCAGAACCTCCTGCGACACGCGCTCGAGACCGCCCACCTGGCCGGCTACATGGCCAGCGAGATGGACGCGCGGCAGGACGTGGCGCGCCGGGCCGGCCTCCTGCACGAGGTCGGCCGCGCCGACGAGGCCGAGGGCGGTCACCCGCTGCTGGCGTCGGCCGAGCTCGTCGCGCGGTACGGGCAGTCGGAGGAGGTCGTGCACGCGATCCGCAGCCTCCACCCGGACACCGACCCCCGGACCGTCGAGGCGGTCCTCGTGCGGGTCGCCAACCGCATCTCGGAGAGCCGGCCAGGAGCGCGGAAGGACAACCTGGAGGTGTTCATCGAGAGGCTGCGACGGCTGGAGGCGATCGCCATGCGGTTCGATGGCGTCGTCCGGGCCTACGCCGTGAAGGCGGGCCGGGAGATCCGGGTCCTCGTGGACCCCGGCGCCACGCGCGACGAGCACGTCTACGGCCTCGCCCGCACCATCGCCCGCGCCATCGAGAAGGAGCTGGACTACACCGGGCAGATCCGGGTCAGCGTCGTGCGCGAGATCCGCGCCGTCGAGTTCGCCGTCTAGCCCGGGGGACTCGTGAAGGCATGAGGGCCCGTCGCGACCGTCGCCGCGGCGAACGCCGGAATCCCGGGCCCGGTCCTTCATGAGCCGTCCGAGCCGAGCCAGGGGCGCCATGCGGATCCTTTTCGTCGGGGACGTGGTGGGAAGCCCGGGCCGGCGTGTGCTGGCGACCGTGCTGCCGCGGCTGCGGCGCGAGCTCGCGCCGGACCTCGTGATCGCCAACGGGGAGAACTGCGCGGGCGGCATCGGCATGACGCCCGCCACCGTGGACGAGCTGTTCCGTGCCGGCTGCGACGTCGTGACCGGCGGCAACCACAGCTGGGACCGGAAGGAGATCGTCCCGTACCTGGATCGGAACGAGCGGCTCCTGCGGCCCGCGAACTACCCGGAGCCCGCCCCGGGCCGGGGGACCGCCATCGTCCGGGCGGCCGACGGGACCGACGTCGCCGTGATCAACCTGATGGGCCGGGTGTTCATGGGAGCACTCGACGATCCCTTCCGCGCGGCGGACCGCATCCTCGCCGGCCTCGACGGGCGCCCTCGGGTGGTTCTCGTGGACTTCCACGCCGAAGCGACCAGCGAGAAGATGGCCCTCGGCTGGTACCTCGACGGGCGCGTGAGCGCGGTGGTGGGGACCCATACCCATGTGACGACGGCGGACGAGCGGGTCCTGCCGGCGGGAACGGCGTACATCACCGACGTGGGAATGACCGGGCCCTACGATTCGGTGATCGGAGTCGAGAAGGCCGATGTGCTCGCGCGCTTCCTGAGCCAGAGACCGTACAGGTTCAAGACGGCGAAGGCGGACCTGCGTCTGGCCGCCGTCCTGCTCGAGGTGTCCCCCGGGGACGGGCGCGCCCGGGCGATCCGCCGCGTCCTCGCCCGCGAGGACGCGCCGTGAGCTTCGAGGACTACCTGCGGCAGCGGCGGTCGCTGATCGAGGCGGAGCTCGGACGCCACCTGCCCGCGGCCGAGGGGCCCGCGGCGACCGTGGCCGCGGCCATGCGGTACGCGGTCCTGGGCGGCGGAAAGCGGTTGCG
>JBBIHW010000436.1:0-2230 GCA_037446795.1 Acidobacteriota bacterium | reverse complement strand
CGCGCAGCTCCTCGAGCCCGGCTCGCCCGAAGTCCGCCGCGGGACGGAGCACGACCGCGACCGCCTCGCGCACCGCGACGCTGCGCGCGAGCGGGGCGAGGAGCTCGGCCAGGACCGTGGCCAGGCCGTGAGGGACCGCGAAGAAGCGACCGCGCTCGCCGGGCGAGGGAGGCCGCAGCTGCGCGTGGACGAGGCGGCGCCCGCCGCCCGAGCCGACCAGGTCCAGGACCAGCGCCTCGCAGCCCGGAGCCTCGAGCGCGCGAACGGTCGCCTCGTCCCGCTCGCAGAGGAACACGAGGGCGTGGCGGGCGATCTCCTCCGGGTCCGTCTCCTGGATGACGCGAGCCTCGCCCCGATACTCGCTGAGCACCACCTCGCCCCGTGCGGCGCCGAACAGGCTCACGCGCTCTCCGGGGATCTCGCGGGCGGCGAGGGCCTGCCGCAGGCGCTCCCCCTCGACGGTGTTCGCGCCGGCGACGGCGATCCTCGGGTCAGCGGAGGGCCGGGCCATCGGCTTCCGAGGCGAGAGGGACGCGTTCGGAGAGGAGCTTGGTGGCCCGCGCTCGCCACCAGCGCCGCCGGGCGAGCCCCCAGGCGTAGCCCGCCGGCCCCGACACGACGTAGCCCCCCGTCAGCGCCAGGAGCACCCCTTTGGGATGGGCGACGACCAGGACCAGCAGCGCCGCGATCGGCAGGACGAGGGTGTAGGAGCGTCGGTCCCTGAGATCGAGATCCTTGAAGGACCGGTAACGGAAACGGCTGACCATGAGCACCGCGACCGCCGTCACTCCGCAGGCGAGAACCACCGAGGCCCAGCGCGCCGGAGGCGGCCCTGGAAAAGCGTGGGCGGCGCAGGCGACGAAGGCGGCGGCCATCGGGGACGGGAGCCCCGCGAAGTACCTCTTGTCGGCCACCGTCTTCTGGATGTTGAAGCGAGCGAGGCGCATCGCCGCGCACACGACGTAGAGGAACGCGAGCAGCCACCCCAGGCGGCGGAACGGGCTGAGCGCCCACTGATAGGAGAGGAAGGCGGGCGCGATGCCGAAGGAGACGATGTCGGCGAGCGAGTCGAACTCCAGACCGAACTCGCTCGTCGTCCCCGTCAGGCGCGCGATCCGCCCGTCGAGCCCGTCGAGCACCGCCGCGACGACGATGAGCAGTGCCGCGAGCTCGTGGTTGCCGCGGGCGGCGAGCACGAGACTGTAGAACCCGCACAGCAGGTTCCCGGTGGTGAACAGCGTGGGCAACAGGTAGATCCCCCTCCGGAACCGCCTGCGCCTGCCGCCCGTGCCTCGCATCGAAGGCTCCTCTCCCGGCTACGACCGCTCGTCATTCCGGCGGAAGCCGGAATCCAGCCCCCGCGATACCTGGACCCCGGCTTTCGCCGGGGTGACGTCCGGCTTTCGCCGGGGTGACGTCCGGCTTTCGCCGGGGTGACGTCCGGCTTCGCCGGGGTGACGTCCGGCTTCGCCGGGATGACGTCCGGCTTTCGCCGGGGTGACGTCCGGCTCTCGCCGGGGTGACGTCCGGCTCTCGCCGGGGTGACGTCCGGCTTTCGCCGGGGTGACGGAGGACTCCGGCATCCGCTGGAATGACGTCGCAGGTCTGTCCGGCCTGCGGCTGCGCGGCAGGACGGCCACCTCCACGGTCTCGCTGCGGTCTCCCACGAAGCGGTCCAGGCTACCGGGACCCCGGCAGGTGGGCGATCACCGTCTCGCCCGCCACCACGCGCTGGCCGACGGCGACGGCCGGCCTCGCCCCGCCGGGCAGGTCCACGTCCACGCGACTGCCGAACCGGATGATTCCCACGCGCTGGCCGGGCTCGAGGCGATCCCCCTCGCGCACGCGGCAGACGATCCTGCGGGCGACGAGCCCGGCCACGAGCGAGAAGCGGAACGCGGTCCCGCCGTCCTCCACCGTCAGCGTGGCCCTCTCGTTGCAGTCGGACGACGGCTCGCGGAAGGCCGCGAGGAACCTGCCCGGTACGTGGTGGACGGAGCGGACGAGGCCGCCTGCCGGGGACCGGCACACGTGCACGTCGAACAGCCCCATGAAGACCGACACGCGGTGCGGGTCCGAGCGCAGGACCCGGCCGTCGGCGGGGCTCAGCAGGACGCGCTCCCCCGCCGGTGGGTGCCGCTCGGGATCGCGGAAGAACCAGGCCGTGAACCCGAGCGCGAGCAGCGGGACCGCGGCCGCCCCGGGCGCCCAGGCGCCCAGCGCGCCCGCC
>JBBIHW010000435.1:0-2231 GCA_037446795.1 Acidobacteriota bacterium | reverse complement strand
CTCCCCCCGTGGAGCGGCCCGCGGCGCGGGGCGCCCGCCGGGGGGCGCCGCCCGAGCCCCTCGCGCCCCGGGAGGCCTTTCTCGACGGGGTGGCCCGCCTCAAGGAGCACATCCGCGCCGGGGACATCTTCCAGGCGGTGCTGAGCCAGCGGTTCGTCCAGCCCCTCGCTGTCTCGCCCTTCTCCGTTTACCGGGCGTTGCGGCGGATCAACCCCTCCCCGTACATGTTCTTCCTGAAGTGCGACGGGCTGGCGCTCGCCGGCTCCTCGCCGGAGATGCTGGTGCGCTGCTCCGAGGGACGGCTCGAGACGCATCCCATCGCCGGGACCCGCCCGCGGGGGGAGACCGAGGAGGAGGACCAGCGCCACGCCGCACAGCTCGTCGCGGACCCGAAGGAGAAGGCCGAGCACCTCATGCTCGTGGACCTGGCCCGCAACGACATCGGGCGCGTGGCCGAGCCCGGCACGGTGCGTGTCCCGCGCTACGCCGAGGTCGAGCGGTACTCTCACGTCATGCATCTGGTGTCGCGGGTGACCGGGCGGATGAGGGCGGGTCACGACTCCCTCGACGCCCTGCTCGCCGCGTTTCCCGCGGGGACGGTGACCGGGGCGCCGAAGATCCGCGCCATGGAACTCCTCGACGAGCTGGAGCCGGTGCCGCGGGGACCTTACGCGGGCAGCGTGGCCTACCTGGACTTCCGCGGGAACCTGGACTCGTGCATCTCGATCCGCCTGCTGGTGGCGCGGGACGGGCGGGCCGACGTCCAGGCCGGCGCCGGCATCGTGGCCGATTCCTCGGGCGAGCGGGAGTGGCTCGAGGCCGAGAGCAAGGCGCGCGCGATCCACGAGGCGATCGCGTGGGCCGAGCAGGTGCTGGGATGATTCCGGCGCCCCGCCTCCGCGTGCTCGTCCTGGACAACTACGACTCGTTCACGTGGAACCTCTACCAGTACCTCGAGGAGATCGGCGCGGCGACCGAGGTCGTGCGCAACGACCGGGTCACGGTCGAGCAGGTCCGCTCCGGGCCCTTCGACGCCGTGGTCATCTCCCCCGGCCCGGGCCGGCCCGAGGCCGCGGGGATCACGGTGGACCTGATCCGCAGTCTCGCGGGTGCACTGCCGATCCTCGGGGTCTGCCTCGGCCACCAGGCGATCGGCCACGCCTACGGCGGGCGCATCGTGGGCGCCCCGACCCTCATGCACGGGAAGACCTCGAGCATCTTCCACGACGGGCGGACGATCTTCCGCGGGATCCGCTCCCCGTTCCGCGCGACCCGCTACCATTCGCTCGTCGTGGACCCGGACAGCCTGCCCGCCGAGCTCGAGGTCAGCGCCCGGACGCGGGACGGGGTGGTCATGGGGCTGCGGCACCGGCGGCACCTGCTCGAGGGAGTCCAGTTCCACCCCGAGTCGGTGCTGACCGTCGAGGGGAAGAAGCTCCTCCGGAACTTCGTCGAGCTCGCCTCCGCGCGGGGGCGGACGTGATCCGCGAGGCGATCGCCCGTCTGGTGGCCGGGGCGAGCCTCGGGCGCGAGGGGGCCGCCTCCGCCATGGGGGACATCATGGAAGGCCGCGCGACCCCGGCACAGATCGGCGCCTTCCTCGTCGCGCTCCGCATGAAGGGCGAGACCGTCGAGGAGATCGTCGGGTGCGCGGAGGCGGTGCGGCAGCGCATGCGCCCCGTGCGCTGCTCCGACCCCCGAGCCCTCGACACGTGCGGGACGGGAGGGGACGGGGCCTCGACCTTCAACCTGTCCACCGCGGCGGCACTCGTCGTCGCCGCAGCCGGGGTCACCGTGGCCAAGCACGGCAACCACGGCGTGTCGAGCCGGTGCGGGAGCGCCGACCTGCTGAAGGCCGCGGGCGTGGACCTCGAGGCTCCTCCGGAGCGCGTGGAGCGCTCGCTGGCCGAGGCGCGGCTCGCCTTCCTCTACGCCCCGCTCTACAACCCCGCGGCGCGCCGCGCCGCGGGTCCGAGGCGGGAGATCGGCCTGAGGACGGTGTTCAACGCCCTCGGGCCCCTCGCCAGCCCGGCGGGCGTCAGGCGGCAGCTCCTCGGCGTCTACGAGGCGTCGCTCGTGGTGCCGATCGCCCGCGCCCTGAGGGACCTCGGCTCCGAGCGCGCCCTCGTGGTCCACGGCGAGGACGGCCTCGACGAGCTCACCCCGGCCGGCGAGACCATCGCCGCCGAGGTGCGCGACGGCGAGGTCGCCGAGCTTCGCATCCGCCCGGA
>JBBIHW010000434.1:0-2253 GCA_037446795.1 Acidobacteriota bacterium | reverse complement strand
CTGAAAAGCGCGGAACGGCGCCCTCCGACCCCTCGAAATGCGGAAGTTGGGCTAGGAGGCGTCGAGGGCGACGCGCGCGAGCAGCTCCGCGCCGACCTTGAGAGCCGGCTCCGCGATGTCGAAGCGAGGAGAGTGATGCGGGGCGTCTATGCCCCGCGAGGGGTCCCCCGCGCCCAGCAGGATCAGGGCTCCGGGCACCCGCTCGAGAAAACAGGCGAAATCCTCCGACACGGCCAGCGGAGGTGGCTCGAACGTCCTCGCGGCGCCGACCGCCTCGCGCGCGGCCTTCCGGACCTTTTCCACGGCGCGCGGATCGTTGACGACGGCCGGGTAGCCCGGGCGCAGGTCGAGCTCCAGGCCGCAGCCCCCGGCACGAGCCGCGCCCTCGAGCACCTCTCGCAGCCGGCGGCGGAGCAGCTGCCGGACCTCCTCGACGAACGACCGGAGCGTGCCGCGGATTTCCGCCGCGTCCGGGATCACGTTCGGCGCAGAGCCGGCGTGAATCGAGCCGACGGTGAGCACGGCCGCCTCGAGAGGGTCCACCGACCGGGAGACGACGGCCTGGAGCGCGACCACGGCGTGGCAGGCCGCGACGATCGGGTCCGTGGCGCGGTGCGGCATCCCCCCGTGGCCCCCGCGGCCGGAGAAGCGCGCCGTGAACTCGTCCTGTGCAGCGAGGGCCGGGCCCGGTCGCACGTGGATCGTTCCTTCCGGATAGAGCGACCACAGATGGATCGCGAACGCCTCTCCCACCGGGGCGAGGTCGAGCACGCCCGCCTCGATCATCCTGAGGGCACCGCCCGCCCCCTCCTCGCCCGGCTGGAAGCAGAGGATCGCGTCGCGGGGCAGCTCCTGCCGGCGCGCCGCCAGCAGGGTCGCCGCCCCGAGCAGCATGGCCACGTGGCCGTCGTGGCCGCAGGCGTGCATCTTTCCCGGGACCTCCGAGCCGTACTCCCTGCCCGGCGCCTCCTCGATCGGCAGGGCGTCCATGTCCGCGCGGAGCAGGACGGCCGGCGAGGGGCGACGCCGCGCGGCCCGGAGGATCCCGACGACTCCCGTGGAGGCGACCCCCTCGTGGACCTCGCAGCCGATGGCGCGCAGACGCTCGGCGACGAGCGAGGCGGTCTTTGTCTCCTCGAAGGCGAGTTCCGGCCAGCGGTGGATCGCCCGCCTCCAGGACACCAGCTGGGCCTCGAGCCGCGCCGCCTCCGCCTTGATCCCTGCGTCGCTCAACGGTGGGCCTCCGAGCCCGCGCGCATTGTCCACGCCGCGCCGACGGGTGGCAAGCGGGCGGCCTCCCTATAATGGCGTCGCCGTCGAGGAGACCGCCGCCGTGCACCGAGAAGCGCGCCGCCGCGTCAGGATCGGCCACAGCCCGGACCCCGACGACGCCTTCATGTTCTACGGGATCGCGTCGGGTCGGGTGAGCGTGGACCCGTTCGAGATCGAGCAGGTCCTCGAGGACATCGAGAGCCTCAATGGCCGGGCGCTCCGGGGCGAGCTGGAGCTGACGGCGGCGAGCGTGCACGCTTGCGCCTACCTGGCCGACCGCTACGCCGTGCTGGAGTGCGGCGCGAGCGTGGGCGACGGCTACGGGCCCGTCGTCGTCAGCCGCGACCCGCTCGATCGTGCGAGGCTGCTCGACAGGAGGATCGCCGTCCCCGGGAGACTCACCTCGGCGTGCCTCGCCCTGCGGCTGTGGGCGGGTCGAGACCTCGACCTCGAGGTCGTTCCCTTCGACCGGATTCCGGAGCACGTGGCTCGGGGCAGGGCGGACGCCGGCGTGCTCATCCACGAGGCCCAGCTCACCTTCGAGCAACTCGGGCTGCGGCGGGTCGTGGACCTCGGCTCCTGGTGGGCCGCCACGCACGACGGGCTCCCGCTGCCGCTCGGGGTGAACGCCGTCCGACGGGATCTTGGCGAGGACATGGCCCGCCTCGCCCGCCTCCTGCGATCGAGCGTCTCCTACGGGCTCGAGCACCGCGAGGAGGCGCTCGACCACGCGCTGAGGTTCGCCCGGGGGCTCGACCGGAGGCTCGCCGACGGCTTCGTCTCCCGGTACGTCAATCACTGGACGATCGAGCTGGGCGAGCGCGGCCGGCTCGCGATCCGCACCTTTCTCGAGGAAGCCGCGCGCGCCGGTGCCGTGCCGGCCGCGCCGCGACTCGAGTTCGTCGCGGCATGAGCCGCGCGCCCGCCCTCGCGGACGAGCTCCTCCGCGCCGGAGGCGTGCTGTCCGCCTCCTCCTCGCGC
>JBBIHW010000433.1:0-2263 GCA_037446795.1 Acidobacteriota bacterium | reverse complement strand
TGATCATGTTCTTGATGTAGTCCGCATGACCCGGACAGTCCACGTGCGCATAGTGCCGCGACCCCGTCTCGTACTCCACGTGCGACGCGTTGATCGTGATCCCTCGCGCACGCTCCTCCGGAGCGTTGTCGATCGAATCGAACGTCCGCACCTGCACCCGAGGGTTCCGCTTCGCCAGCACCATCGTGATCGCAGCCGTCAACGTCGTCTTGCCGTGGTCCACGTGCCCAATCGTCCCCACGTTCACGTGAGGCTTCGACCGATCGAACCGCTCCTTCGCCATCTGTGCCGATCCTCCCTCGGGCGCAGCCCGCGCCCGCCTCCGAACGCTACCTTTGAGTGGTCCCGGACACCCGGGCGACCACCTCCTCGCCGATCGCCTTCGGGACCTCCTCGTAGTGGGAAAACATCATGGTGTAGTTGCCCCGTCCCTGGGTCATGGACCTCAGGTCCGTCGCGTAGCCGAAGACCTCGGCGAGAGGAACGGCGGCGGTGATCGCCTGCACCCCCGGCCGCGACTCCAGGCTCTGGATCCGGCCGCGCCGCGCGTTCAGGTCCCCGATCACCTCGCCCATGAACTCGTCCGGGACCACGACCTCCACCTTCATGAGCGGCTCGAGAAGGACGACCCCCGCCCGCCGGCACGCTTCCTTGAAGGCCAGCGACGCGGCGATCTTGAAGGCCATCTCGGAAGAGTCCACCTCGTGGTAGGACCCGTCGAGCAGGATCACCTTCACGTCCCGCATGGCGTAGCCCGCCAGCACGCCCATGTCCATCGCCTCGCGCACGCCCGCCTCCACGGGCGGGATGAACTCGCGGGGGATGGCGCCGCCGACGATCCGGTTCTCGAAGACGAAGCCCCCGTTCGCCTCGAGAGGCTCGATCCGGATCTTGACGTGGCCGTACTGGCCCCGGCCCCCGGTCTGGCGCACGTAGCGCCCCTCCGCCTCCGCGCAGGCGCGGATGGTCTCGCGGTAGGCGACCTGCGGCCGTCCCACGCTGGCGCCGACGTTGAGCTCGCGCTGGAGGCGATCCACGAGGATCTCCAGATGCAGCTCCCCCATGCCGGCGATCAAGGTCTGGCCGGTGTCGGGGTCGGCCTGGACACGGAAGGTCGGATCCTCCTGGACGAGTCTGGAGAGCGCCTGCCCGAGCTTCTCCTGGTCGGCTCGGGTCCTCGGCTCGATCGCCAGTCGCAGGACGGGTTCCGGAAAGTCCATCCGCTCGAGCAGCACCGGGGCCTTCTCGTCGCAGATCGTGTCCCCCGTGGACACGTTCCGCAGTCCCACGAGCGCGGCGATGTCGCCGGCCCAGACCTCGCGGATTTCCTCCCGCTTGTTCGCGTGCATTTTCAGGATCCGCCCCACCCGCTCGGTGGTGCGCCGGCCGGGATTGTAGACGTGGCGGCCGGTCTCGAGCCATCCCGAGTAGACGCGGATGAAGGCCAGGTGGCCGACGAACGGGTCGCTCATGATCTTGAAGACGAGGGCCGAGAACGGCTCCTCGTCCGCGGTCCGCCGGACCACGGGGGCGCCGCCGTCCGGGTCCAACCCCTCGACCGCGGCGATGTCCACCGGCGAGGGCAGGTAATCCACGACGGCATCCAGCAGCGGTTGCACGCCGCGGTTCCGGAACGCGGAGCCGCACAGCACCGGGGTCAGCCTCAGCGCGCAGGTTCCCTTCCGAAGGGCCGCGCGGACCTCCCCCGGGGCGATCGCCTCGCCCGCCAGGTACTTCTCGAGGAGAGCGTCGTCCACCTCGCAGGCGGCCTCAATCACCCTCTCGTGAGCCGCGGCGGCCCGCGCCGCCTCGTCCTCGGGGACGGGAACGACGCGCCACGTCCTGCCGGTCGGGTCGTCCCAGACGACCGCCTTCGTCTCGACGACGTCGATGACGCCCTGGAATCTGTCGGCGGCCCCCAACGGAATCTGCACCGGTACTGGACGGGCGCCGAGCCGCTCCACCATCATCGCCAGGACGCGCTCGAAGTCGGCGCCCACGCGATCCATCTTGTTGACGAACGCGATGCGCGGGACGCGGTACTTGTCGGCCTGGCGCCAGACCGTCTCCGACTGCGGCTCCACCCCGCCGACCCCGCAGAAGACGGCCACCGCGCCGTCGAGCACGCGCAGCGAGCGCTCCACCTCCACGGTGAAGTCCACGTGGCCGGGCGTGTCGATGATGTTGATCCAGTGGTCCCGCCACTTGCACGTGGTGGCCGCGCTGGTGATGGTGATGCCGCGCTCCTGCTCCTGGACCATCC
>JBBIHW010000432.1:0-2267 GCA_037446795.1 Acidobacteriota bacterium | reverse complement strand
CGCGCCGCGGCGGAAGCCGGCGAGAGCGCGCGGGGTGCCACCGCCTACGTGACCCTCGAGCCCTGCGCGCACTTCGGCCGGACGCCGCCCTGCGCCGATATCCTGGTCGAGCGCGGCGTCCGCCGGGTCGTCGTGGCCACCGCCGACCCGAACCCCATCGTCGCGGGCCGCGGCCTCGCGAGGCTGCGGGAGGCGGGGATCGAGGTCGAGGTGGGCTGCCTCGAGCAGGAGGCGCGCCGCCTCAACGCGCCGTTCTTCCACGTTCACACGCTCGGCCGCCCCTGGGTCACGCTCAAGGCCGCCGCCTCGCTCGACGGGATGATCGCCGCTGCCGGTGGGGCGTCGCACTGGATCACGGGAGAGCCGGCGCGCCGCTTCGCCCATCGGCTTCGCCTCGCCCGGGACGCGGTTCTCGTCGGCGCCGAAACCGTGCGTCGGGACGATCCGCAGCTCACCGTGCGGCTGCCGGGCGTGGCCGCCCCGCGGCTGCGGGCGGTGCTCGCTCCCGACCTCGCCATCCCGCCCGGGGCGCGGCTGTTCGAGCGGGAAGGCGGCGGGAGCCCCGCACCGCGTGTCTACGTGTCGGAGCGGATCGGCGTGCGCGAGGAGGCGCCCTTCGCCGGCCGGGCGGAGATCGTCCGCGTCCCGGAGCGCGGCGGAGGGCTCGACCTCGGCCGCGTCCTCGCCGACCTGCTGGCGTCGGGCGCGCAGTCCGTGCTGGTCGAAGGGGGCGGGCGCACGATCGCCTCGTTCCTCTCCTCCGGCCTCGCCGACGAGCTGTTCCTGTTCGTCGCGCCGAGGCTGCTCGGCGGGCGCGGAGGCACCCCGCTCGTCGGCGCCGACACGGCCGCCGCACCCGCTTCCGCGTTCGCCATCGAGGAGGTCCGGACGATCCCGCTCGGCGGGGACTTGCTCTGGATCGGAAGGCCGCGGGCCTGAGGGGGAGGAGCGCGCAGCGGAATGTTCACCGGCCTCGTGGAGACGACGGGCAGCGTCCGGTCGGCGGCGCGCCGGGCCGGCTCGCTGCGCCTGGCCATCGCCGCGCGGCTTTCGGGGGAAACGCTCCGGCCGGGCGAGAGCATCTCGGTGGACGGTGTGTGCCTCACGCTGTCGCGCGCGAGGGGCGGCGTCCTGGAGTTCGACGTCGTCCGCGAGACGCTCGAGCGGACCACGCTCGGCGGGCTGCGGCCCGGCGATGCGGTCAACCTCGAACGGTCGCTGCGGCCCGCGGACCGGGTCGGCGGCCACTTCGTTCTCGGCCACGTGGATGCGACCGCGGCCGTCCGCAGCGTGCGGCGGCGGGCCGGCGATC
Source organism: Acidobacteriota bacterium (assembly GCA_037446795.1). Taxonomy (GTDB): domain Bacteria; phylum Acidobacteriota; class Polarisedimenticolia; order Polarisedimenticolales; family JBBIHW01; genus JBBIHW01. The sequence continues at coordinate 955 of JBBIHW010000432.1, read as the reverse complement.
ACCGCCTGGCGGTCGCACTCGCTCCCGCCATCCGGCCGTACGTGGCCGAGAAGGGCTCGATCGCGGTGCAGGGCGTCTCGCTCACCGTGGCACGGCTCGGACGGGCCGACTTCGAGGTCGCGCTCGTTCCCGAGACGCTGCGGAGGACCACGCTCGGCAGCCTCCGACCGGGCGATCGGGTGAACGTGGAGGTGGATCCGCTGGCGCGCTATCTTGAGGCCCTGATTCGGGAGCGCTTCCCGCAGCTGCGCCCCCCCGGGCAGGCGCGAGGACTCCGCTGAGGAGCCGGCCGATGGACGTCGCCCCGACCGGGTTCGCGCCGATGGAGGAGGTTCTGGAGGCCCTGCGGCAGGGCCGGCCCATCGTGGTCCTCGATCACGAGGAGCGCGAGAACGAGGGGGACGTCGTCTGCGCCGCCGAGTGGGTCACCCCCGACATCGTGAACTTCATGGCGACCCACGCCCGCGGCCTCGTCTGCCTCGCGCTGACCCCGGAGCGTCTCGAGGAGCTCGATCTGCCGCTGATGGTCCCCGAGGAGAGGAACACGGCGCGGCGCGGCACGGCCTTCTGCGTCTCGATCGAGGCGCGCGACCGGGTGACGACCGGGATCTCCGCCGCCGACCGGGCCCGGACGATCCGGGTCGCCGTGGATCCGGCCACGAGGCCGGAAGACCTCGCCCGCCCGGGCCACGTGTTCCCGCTGCGGGCGGCCAAGGGAGGCGTCCTGAAGCGGCCGGGCCACACCGAGGCCTCCGTGGACCTGTGCCGGCTGGCGGGCCTGAGGCCGGCGGCCGTGCTCTGCGAAATCATGAACGCGGACGGGACGATGGCGCGCGCCGACGAGCTGCGGGACTTCTCGCGCCGCCACGGGCTCCCGATGGTCCGCATCTCGGACGTCATCGCCTACCGCCTGCGCCACGAGAGGCTCGTCACGCGCGTGGCCGCGCCCGACCTC
>JBBIHW010000431.1:0-2268 GCA_037446795.1 Acidobacteriota bacterium | reverse complement strand
GAGCATCCGGTCGGCGCGGGCGCCCGGGATCGCGACCGACGAGGTGTTGGGCAGACGCGGCGCCCTCGACGCGTAGACGACGAGGTCCGGGACGGACTCGCGCAGCGCTGCCTCGAGCCGATCCCGCAGCCTCTGCATGCGCTCCATCCTGGGCTCGAGCTCGAGCGCGGCCAGCTCGCATGCGGCGCCGAGCCCCGCGATCCCCGCGACGTTTTCGGTCCCCGCCCTCCGGCCCCCTTCCTGCGGCGCTCCGGGCAGCAGCGGGGCCAGCGGCGTTCCGCGCCGAACGTAGAGGGCTCCGACCCCCTTCGGCGCATAGAGCTTGTGACCGGCCACCGACAGCAGGTCGCAACCGAGGGCGCCCACGCTCACGGGAATCTTCCCGACCGACTGCGCTGCGTCGGTGTGGAGAAGGATCCCGCGGCTGCGGGCGATACGGGCGATGGCCCCCACCGGTTGGATCGCGCCCGTCTCGTTCTGCGCGTGGATCACGGAGACCAGGATCGTGTCCGGGCGGATCGCTTCCTCGATCGCGCCAGGGTCCACGACGCCCTGCGCGTCCACCCCGACCCGGCTCACCTCGAAGCCTCGCTGCTCGAGGGCGCGGCAAGGCTCCTCCACCGCGGCGTGCTCGACGGCCGTGACGACGAGGTGGCGGCCCCGGCCCCCGAGCGCTTCCGCCACGCCGAAGATCGCGGCGTTGTCCGATTCGGTACCGCCGCTCGTGAAGACGACCTCGTCGGCCTCGCAGCCGAGAAGGGCGGCGACCCGTGCTCTCGCCTCCTCGACGGCGCGCCGGGCGAGCCTTCCCGGAAGGTGGCCGGAGCTGGGATTGGCCCACGCCGCATCGAGAGCCTCGAAGACGGCCTGGCGGACCTCCGGGGCCACGGGGGTCGTGGCGTTGAAGTCCAGGTAGACGAGACCGGGTGCGGGCATCGCAGGGCGGCTCCCTGCGCGTATGCTACGCCTCGCGAGAGGAGGGCGTCCATGGACCAGGCCGAGCGGCTCGCCATCCGGCCGATCTACGAGGGCAGGGTCGTCAGGCTCCGCGTCGAGACCGTGAGGCTTCCGAACGGAAACGTCTCGGAGCTCGAGATCGTCCGCCACCCGGGCGCTGCGGCCGTCGTGCCGCTCGATCGCGACGGGACCGTCCACCTCGTCCGGCAGTACCGGCACGCCACCGGTCGGTGGCTCCTCGAGGTGCCCGCCGGAAAGCTCGACGGTGGCGAGCCGCCCGAGGTCTGTGCAGCCCGCGAGCTCGAGGAAGAGGTCGGCCAGACCGCGGGCTCGCTCGCCCCGTTGGGGCGGATCTTCACGACGCCCGGGTTCACCGACGAGAGGATCTGGCTCTTTCTCGCCACGGATCTCACGCCCGCCCGCCAGGCCCTCCAGCCGGACGAGTCGCTGCGCGTCGAGCGCGTCCCGCTGGAGGAGGCGGTCCGGATGGCGCTCGGGGGCGAGGTCGAGGACGCCAAGTCCATCTGCGCGCTCCTGCGCGCGGAGCGTCACGTCAAGGGATGAGGCGCCCGAGAAGTCGCCGGGTGTTCTCGGCCACCGCCTCGGCGACCTCCTCGGCGGCGATCCCTTTCAGCTCGGCCACGGCGCGCAGGGCGACCGAAAGGTTCGCCGGCTCGTTGCGCGCGGCGGGGTCAGGGCCGAGCACGGGGCTGTCGGTCTCGAGCAGGAGGCAGGAAAGGGGAAGCCGGCGCACGAGTTTTCTCTTCTGCTCGGAGCGGACGACCGACGGGGGCACCGAGAAGAAGTAGCCCGCCTCCGCGGCGGGCATGGCGGTCGCCGCGCGGCCGTCGAAGGCGTGGAGCAGAGCGCGGCGGGCGCCTGCTGCCAGCAGCATCTCGATCGCCGCCCGGCCCGCCGAGCGGCTGTGGACGTTCAGGGGAAGATCCAGTTCGTTCGCGAGGCGGATGAAGCGCGCGAAGATCGCCCGCTGCAGTTCGAGGGCTTCGGGCTCGCGCACCTTCCAGTGATCGAGGCCCACCTCGCCGACGGCAACCCACCGCGCCGGCTGCTGGCGGATGAAGGCTTCCACGGCCGCGGCTTGCTGCGCGTCGGTGTGGACCGGGTGGAGGCCGGCGGCGGGAAGGAGCCGCCCCGGGAAGCGCGAGGCGAGCTCGAGGTTGAGGCGGGCGTCGGCGATCGTCTCGGACACGGAGACGACCGCAGCGACGCCCGCCTCCTCGGCGCGCGCGAGCACGGCGTCTCGGTCTACGACGATGAACCCGGCTCCGCGGCGGACAATCCGGTGAACGC
>JBBIHW010000430.1:0-2270 GCA_037446795.1 Acidobacteriota bacterium | reverse complement strand
CCGATGGTGGCGCGCTGCGGCTCCACCTGCATGAACTGGGGATCGTGGATGAGCGCGTACTCGTAGTCCGTGAAGGCGCGGAGGCTCTGGGCCGTCCCCTCGACGCTGACCGGGACGAGCCCCTCCTGGACCTGCTCCGCCCCGGTCCCGCCCCGGGCGCCGTAGAGGGGCCGGACGGAAGACAGCCGGACCTCGTACGGCTGGATTCTCTCGAGCTCGTTGAACAGCTTGGTCCAGGACAGGGCGCGGCGCTGGATCACTCCATTCGCCCTGCGCGCCTGCACCGAGAGCGCTTTCACGTCGAACGCCTCGATGTCGCGACGGGCCTTCTGCTCCCGCATGTCGAGCTCGCCGAGCCTGCGGTCCACCGTCTCGACCTGCTCGCGCAGCCGCTCCAGGCGGGCGCCGTGGTCGAGGTAGGTGGACACGTTCCAGTACGTGGCGGCGCCGGCGATGGCGGCTCCGCAGGCGTAGGCGGCCCAGATGGGCGCGTTGTTGCGGAACGGCCGGGAGGCCAGGTTCAGGTCGAGCGGCTGCATCAGAGATGCCTCCCGACCACGGCCCCCACCGAAGGGGCGATCCGTTGCGCGACGTCGGGGTCCAGCCGCTCGGAAGAGTCGCCGCTCGACACAGCCGCCGCCGGATCCACGGGCACGACGCGCTCGATCCCGAGGCGTCCGAGGATCTCTTGGAGGTCGGCGATCGGCCGCGCGACGCTGCGGACGAGCACCGCCTCCAGCCCCTGCCCGCCGAGCTTCTCCTTGTAGTACGAGAGCGAGGTGGCCAGCTCGCGGGCGACCACCCCGCCCGATCCTGCTTCGTGGTCCGTGAGAGCGAGCGACTTGCACCGGTAGAAGAGCAGTCGGGCGCCGCGTGTGAGGAGCAGCGTGAAGTAGGTCGGCGTGTAGTTCAGCAGCGCCGCGTCCCGCTCCCCCTCCCCGAGCCGCGCGAGATCCCGCCGGCAGAGGTTGAACAGGCTCATCGAGCATAGCTCCACGAGACCCGGCCGGCCGCCCGCCGCCTCCACGGCCGCCTCGTACGGCTCGATCGCGGAGCGGAGGGCGAGCGCGGCGAGCACCGTCGCTCCCCGTCCGTCGCTGGGCAGGACCTGGTGCGCCAGGACGGCCTCCTCGAGGCGGAACGGGACCGTGCGGCGGAGCTTGAAGCGGAGGATCTCCAGCAGGTGCTTGCGCGAGGCGGGCCGCTCGGGCAGGGACAGCAGCGACACGCGCGCGAGGTTGTCCGGGACGACGAGGATGAGCCTCCCCGGACGCGTGCCCGCCAGCTCGAACAGCCGGGCGAGCCGCCGGGCCACCTCCTCCGGGGCCGCGAGGCTCGGGCGAAGCATCGCTCCCCCCGCGGCCCCGTCGGGCAGCGGCGACTCCGCGTGGGACGCGAGCCGCGTGTGGCCTCCCCTGCGTCGCCGCAGGCGGACCAGCACCGCCTGTCCCCGGTCCATCTCCAGGGCCACCTCCGGGTAGCGCGGCCGCAGCTCCCCCACCCGCTCGAGCCGCAGGCGCCGCACCGAGTCCACGAGCTGCTGCAGCATCGCCACCTCGGGATCTCAGTCCACGAACGTGACCTTGTTGATCTCGTGGAGGGTCGTCTTGCCTGCGAACACCTTGGCGAGGGCCGCTTCCCTGAGGAAGGTCATCCCTTCCTCCTTGGCCGCGCGCTTGATGTCGGCAGCGGGCTTCCTCTGCAGGATCATCTCGCGGATGCGGTCCGACATGTCCAGCAGCTCGGCGATCGCCGTCCGGCCCACGTAGCCCGTCCCGTTGCAGTCAATGCAGCCCTTCCCCTCGTAGAAGGTGAAGTCCCTGTAGCGCGCCGGGTCGAGCCCGGACTCCACCAGCACGGGGTGGCTCGCGCGGATCGGCCGCTTGCAGCTCTCGCAGATGAGCCGCACCAGCCTCTGGGCCAGGATGCAGTTGAGCGCGGAGACGAAATTGTACGGCTCCACGCCCATGTGGAGGAACCGCCCGATGACGTCCACGACGTTGTTGGCGTGGACCGTGGTGAACACCAGGTGCCCGGTGAGGGCGGCCTGGATGGCGATCTGTGCCGTCTCGGGATCGCGGATCTCGCCCACCATGATCTTGTCCGGATCGTGCCGGAGAATGGACCGGAGGCCCCGCGCGAACGTGAGCCCTTTTTTCTCGTTCACGGGGATCTGGGTGATCCCGGGGAGCTGGTACTCGACGGGATCCTCGATGGTGATGATCTTGTCCTCCTCGTTCTTGATCTCGCTCAGGGCGGCGTAGAGCGAG
>JBBIHW010000429.1:0-2272 GCA_037446795.1 Acidobacteriota bacterium | reverse complement strand
GTGTCGGGCGGGCGCGGCGGTCTCTTCCGGCGCCCCTCCGTCTGCTGGCGCGATTATTACGTCATGCGCGCGCGCGGCGGCGGCGCTGGAGGCCCGCCGGCGCGGCGAGATCCGCGGTCGCAGCAGGTCCTTCATGAATAGTCCGGGTTAGTGTCCACCAGAACAGGGCAAGCCCAGGAAGACTCACGCACCGAGGGTCACGACCCCTGAGGAATCCGGGCTTAGAGGGGGTGTTGTACAGGTTGAAAGATCCGAGGCAAGAAAGCCGAGATACGCGCAGCCGAAGGCAACCGAGGGTGCGAGCGGATCCCCGCCATAGCGTCGGTATTGCGCTCTGACCGCATGGATAGCCACTACTGCTACGGCGGCGTCCCATAACGCCATTCGGTATTCGGAGCAGACGACAAGGCCCACCAGAACGCGGAGTTCGACGACCAGTGAGGACTGGATTGTTCGACTCAGGCGCGTGGTCATGCCCTTTACTCGGGCGGGTATGATCGTTCGATCCCCGCGGCTCTCCTCATCTCGCGCACCCGTCGAAGGGCGTGCGGCTCGCCGGGATCAAGGTCGAGGGCCGCTCGGTACGCCTCGAACGCCCGGTCCGGCCGCCCCGCTCGCTCCTCCGCCTGCCCGATCTCCCGGTAGAGTGTGGCGCGAAACGACGACGCCGCCCCCTTGCGTGCGGCCAGGCTTAGCGCGGTCCGGAATCCAGTCAGGGCCTCTTCCGTCCTCCCCGAGACGAGCGCCACTCGCCCGAGGTGCTCCTGGAACGATGGCTCTTCCGGGCTGAAATCAGCCGCCGCACGCGCCTCCTCGAGCGCCTTCTGGTGATCACCGAGAGCGAGCAGCGCCAAGGCCCTCTGCCTTCGCCTCTCGGCTTCCATCGCCGAGTCGGTCAGCTTGCCGATCCGGTCAAGAGTCGCAAGCAACCGCTCGGGCTGCCGTAGCTTGCGGCAGGTCTCGCCGTACGCGGCGAAGAGCGGGGCCGTAGGGGAGGCGAGGGCCCGCTCGAGGTCAGACGCGTACTCGGTCGCCATGCCATCCTCCTCAAATGGCTGCTGGAGGGCGACCAGGACTTCGGGGCTCGCTCCCAGGCCGTCCAGGATCTCGTCGGCCCCCAAGAGCTGGGCCCGCAGGATCGCAACCGCACGGCCCGAAGATCCAGGGTCGAGCTCCACCGCCCGCCGCAAATAGGACAGGGCTTCTTTTCGGCGGCCCATCCTGAGAAGGAGCTCGCCGAGAAGTGCTTGCACCTGAGGATCGCGCGGCGCCGCGCCGGAGGCCAGCTCGAAGATCGCGGCATGCCGCCGCTCCTGCTCTGGCGTGATGGGTGACTCGAGCTCGAAGCCAACCGCCGCGAGCCGGGCTGTTGCGCGGGGCTGCGCCGGGTTCACCTCGAGACTCCGCAGGAGCAGGCTCTCCGCCTCGCGAAGTCGCTCCCGGTAGCCGGAAAGCCTCTCAGCCGGAGGGCGGCCCGTGTCGTTGAGGAGCGCGAGCCCTTCCTGGAGCCGTTCTTCGCCAGCGCGCCCGAGAGCCTGAGCGGAGGGGACGAGCCGGAAGCGACCCCCCTCCGCCCCCCAGCGCTCGGGATTCTTCTGTGCCGCGTGAACCGCGATACCGACCGCGGCGACGGCAGCAGGGGGCGCCACCAGAACCCAACGCAAGGCTCTCGGAGAACGCCCTGTCACGGCCACGCGGTGCGGCACCACGGCCCGTATCATCCCGACGATCGCCGCGACCGTGAGGGCGATGGCAGGGATTCGCAGCCCGAAGTCCACGAAGGCATGAAGCGCCGCTGCGCCGAGCGCCGCGAGGATCGCCACCGAGGACAGCGAAGGCCGCCCCGTGAAAGGCGACGGCCTCGCGAGCGCGACGGCCGCAACAGCCACGAGCCCCAACAGCGCCAGGGCCGTCAACACCCCGCCCTCGGCGAGGGCCTGGAGCCAGTCGTTGTGGGCGTGGTCCCAGCGGCCGCGGACATCGGGCGGCTTGTATACCACGAATGCGGCTTCGAAGGTGCCGATTCCGGATCCGATCAGGGGGAAGTCCCGGACGATCCCGAGCGTCGCCCCCCAGGCGGGCAGGCGGCCCCCCAGCGTCGCCACGTCCGTCTCGGCCGAGTCGAAGAAGCGTTCGCCCGGTGCTCGCAGTTCCTGCCAGCACAAGTAAGCCGTCGGCAGCAGCAGCGCGAGGGCGAGCGCTCTCAGGCGGCGCGAGGCCCCGCTGCGGGCGAAGAGCGCCGTGCCGGCGAGAGCTGCGGCCAGGCCCCCGC
>JBBIHW010000428.1:0-2290 GCA_037446795.1 Acidobacteriota bacterium | reverse complement strand
CGCTTCCCGGGCCGTCAGCATGACTGTCGAGCGCTTCGTGAATAATGCAGGCTAACGCGCCTGCTTCGGGAGGGGACAGCCGAGCGGTTTCCTTGTGACCTCGCGCGGCCCTGGGGTATAGTCGCGCGCCTGCGGGCTCCGTGTCGGCAGCGCAGCGGGAGGCGACGGCCGGTGACGAGGAGTTCAGGACGCATTCGCGAGGTCAGCGCGCGCGAGATCCTCGACAGCCGCGGCAATCCTACCCTCGAAGTCGAGGTCACCCTCGAGGACGGCGTGGTGGGGCGGGCCGCGGTTCCCTCGGGCGCATCCACCGGCACCCGCGAGGCGCTGGAGCTGCGCGACGGGGACCCGAAGCGCTACCGGGGGAAGGGCGTTCTCAAGGCGATCCGGCACGTGGAGCGCGAGATCCACCCTGCGCTGACGGGCCTCGAGGTCTACAATCAGGTGTTCATTGACACCGCGCTCCTGGAGCTGGACGGAACCAAGGGGAAGTCCCGCCTCGGCGCGAACGCGGTCCTCGGCGTGTCCATGGCGGTGGCCCGCGCCGCGGCGGAGAGTCTCGGCCTCCCGCTCTACCGCTACCTCGGCGGGTGCAACACGAAGCAGCTTCCCGTGCCCTTGATGAACGTGCTCAACGGCGGCGTTCACGCGGACAACAACGTGGACGTGCAGGAGTTCATGATCGTGCCGCTGCGGGCCGATTCCTTCGCGGAGGCCTTGCGGTGCGGGGCCGAGTGCTACCAGGCGCTGAAGGCTCTTCTCAAGAGGAAAGGGCTCGTGACCGCTGTCGGAGACGAGGGCGGGTTCGCGCCCGACCTCAAGGGGAACGAGCAGGCGCTCGAGCTGCTCGTCGAGGCGGTGCGGCGCGCCGGCTACCGGCCGGGCCGCGACGTCGCCCTCGCCCTCGACGTGGCGGCCTCCGAGCTCTATCGGAACGGGAGGTATCGGCTCGCCGCCGAAAAGAAGAGGCCGGACAGGTCGGCCGACGAGCTGATCGCGCTCTACGAGCGGTGGGTCCGTGCCTACCCCCTTGTGTCCATCGAGGACGGCATGGCGGAATCCGACTGGAAGGGCTGGAAGGCGCTGACCCGAGCCCTCGGGAGCCGCGTGCAGCTGGTCGGCGACGACGTCTTCGTGACGAATCCGGAGATCCTCGCCCGTGGGATCGAGGAGGGGATCGCCAATTCCGTCCTCGTGAAGCTGAACCAGATCGGCACGGTGACCGAAACGCTCGACTGCATCCACGCGGCGCTGCGCGCGGGCTACAGCTGCGTGATCTCCCATCGGTCCGGGGAGACGGAGGACACGATCATCTCCGACCTCGCCGTGGCCCTGAACCTGGGGCAGATCAAGACGGGGGCCCCCTGCCGCGGGGAGAGAACCGCCAAGTACAACCAGCTCCTCCGCATCGAGGAGGAGCTCGGGGACGACGCCCGGTACGCGGGAGCGGGAGCTTTCCCGCGCGCGCGAGCGGCCTGAACGAGAAAGAGGGGACGGCCGAGGGCAGGGACGTGGGCAAGCTCGTCCCGTTCCGCACGCCGGGAGGCGCGGGGGGCTGGCCCCCGGACGGAGCCGACGGCGGAAGGTCACGCCACCTTCGGGTGCGCATCCGGCTCTGGAGCGCCCCCTCGAGCGACGCCCGCCCCCTCCGCGAGGTGGACTCCGACGCCCGCCGGACCGAGGAGGCCCGCGAGGCTTCGAGGTCGCAGGCGGAGGCGGACCGGGCGACCCGGCGGCGTCGGCGCGCGCGGGTCGGTCTGCTGGCCGCGGTGTTCGTGGCCGGATGCCTGGCCGCGGTCGTGGGGGATCGAGGCTACCTCGACGGAAGGCGAGCACGGCGCGAGCTCGCCGAGATGGAGCGCCGGGTGGCGGAGCAGGAGGCAGTCGTCAGCGGGCTGCGCCTGCAGGTCGAGCGCCTGCGGCGCGATCCGCTCGTGGTCGAACGAATCGCCCGCGAGCAGCTCGGCCTGGTTCGGCCCGAAGAAGTCGTGGTCCTGTTCGCGGAGGATGGCGAGCCGGGACCGCCGCGGCTCGAGCTCGAGGGAGCCGTTGGAACTGGCGGGCCGGGGGCGCTAGGGGACCGAGGGCGGGGCTCGGGCGGGCCGGCCGGCCTCGATCCGGGGGTGGTCCGGCCGGCACGTTGAAGCCTTGTGGCGGTCTGATATAGTTGGGCCTCGGAGTGAGGCCGCGTTGCAGCGGCCGAGGGTCTCGTCGCGGGGTGGAGCAGTCCGGTAGCTCGTTGGGCTCAAAACCCAAAGGTCGCAGGTTCAAATCCTGCCCCCGCTACCAA
>JBBIHW010000427.1:0-2305 GCA_037446795.1 Acidobacteriota bacterium | reverse complement strand
GCCGTATCGAGCAGGAGCACGCGCTCGGCCGGCTCGAACCGCGCGGAAGGGTCCGGCACGAGCTTCGCGAGCTCCTCGAGAGCCCGCTCGGCCTCGTCCCCGGGAGGGCCGTCGAGCACGAGCTGCGCGAGGCGGCGCCTCGCGCCGTCGCGGTCCCCCGAGCGCGAAGCCAGGCCCGCGGCCTCGAGCCTCAGCGCGGCCGCCTCTTCCGCGTCGAGCAGGGCGAGCGCGGCCGCCGATCTTCCGGTCCGCTCGAGAGCCAGCGCTCGGAGCCGCACCGCTTCCTCGCGTTCCGGGAAGCCGCTGGCGGCGAGCGCGCCCTCGAGCGCTTCGGCCGCCTCAAGGGGGCGGCCGGTGTCGAGGAGCGCCCGGCCGCGGACGAAGGACGCCCAAGCCGACAGGGGCTCGCTCGAATCGAGGTCGCGGGGCAGGAAATCGAGCGCCCGGTCGGGTCGTCCGGCCCCCGCGAGCCGGACCGCGGCCAGCAGGCGCGCCCGTGCCTCCCAGAGCGGAGCCCGATACGCGTCGAGAAAGCGCTCGACTTCGGCCGCGCCGTCCTCCAGGCGGCCCTCCTCGAACGCGGCCACCGCGCTGAGAAGGGGCGGAGGCGCCGCCGCGGGATCGGTCCAGCAGGTGCGGCGATCGGCGAGGAGGACGCCGGCGACGGCCAGGGCGGTCGCCCCCGCGATGGCGAGGGACCAGGCAAGCGGGCGCGGCACGATGGGTCGCATGAGAGCGAGAGGATGAGGGGAGCGGTCTTCCTACCAGTCCTTCGGATCGTTCGGGAGGAGGCTCCCATCCCCCCCCGCCAGGACCTCGACGTAAGCGTCCCTGAGGTGCTCGATCGCGTCCGGCCCCAGGTCCTGGAAGCGACGCAGGTACGTCTCCCGGCCGCGCCGCATGTGCTCGGCGAGTCGGCGCGCCAGGTCGCCCTGGCGGCGGCCCTGGAGGACCGCCTCCTCGTTGTACAGCCGGATGTCCGTGGCCACCAGCCGCGCGAAGCGCCGGGCCTCCTGCATCCGGCGCGCGTCGGGGTGTTTGGAGTCGGTCTCGGAGACCGGAGCGAGGCCCGACTCGGAGGTCGAGGCCGTCGGATCGAAACCGACCACCGCGGGCTCGTCTCGCCTCGGCACGCGGGAATCGGCGGGCGGCGCGGGCGGCTCCTGCCGGCGGCGCAGAAGCTCGGCCTCGAGCCGCGAGCCAGCGACGTGGGCCAGGATCGCCACCACCTCGGGATGCCACGGCGTCTCGCCCGGGGCGCGCTCGGACACCACCGCTGCGACGAGGCGCTCGCCCGCGCGCACCGGTGCCGCGATCGCCTCCGACGCCACGGGCTGGCCGAACTCGGGCACCGATTCGAGGGGGACCGCTGCAGCCTCGCCTTCCCCGAGCAGGAGCTCGCCGAGGGGCGGCGAGTCCGAAGGCCATTCGACCGCGCGCTGCCGGTCCGCCGCTTCGGGCGCGTAGCCGGCGCAGCCCCAGCCACGCCAGCGGTCCCCGCGCAGCAGGAAGATCGAGGACCGCGGCGCCGCGATCTCCGTCGCCGAGAGGAGCCGACGGAACACTTCCCCAGCGGACGCGCAGCGGGCGAGGGCCCGGACCGCCGACTCGACCGCGCCGAGCAGACCGCCTGGATCGCTCACACTTCCCCGCGGGGGTCCTGAAGCCTCGGATCTCGCAGCAGCGAGCGGAACTCCGCGAAGCTGGGCAGCAGCTGCCGGATCTCCGGCGCGAAGCGGATCAGCTCGCCGAGCTGCTCGACGGCGCGCTCCGCCGCTCCGAGACGGGCGAGGGCGGAGGCCAGGTTGAGCCGGTAGGTGGGCACGTCCGGGGCGAGCTCCACCGCCCTCCCGAACGCGCGTCCTGCCGCCTCCAGGTCGCCCCGCGCCTCGTGGACGTTTCCGACATTGTTCCAGGACGGATGGTAGTCGGGCCGCATGTGGATCGCACGCTCGTAGCTCTCGAGCGCCTCGCCGTGGTTGCCCTGCTGCGCGAGCGCGTTGCCGAGGTTGTTCCAGACGGCGGGATCGTCCGCGTGCCGCCGGAGCGATTGCCGGAAGGCGGCCTCGGCCTCGTTGTAGCGGCCCAGATCGAGGTACACGTTGCCGAGGTTGTACCACGTCTCGTGGTCGTCCGGCTCGAGCGCGGCGGCGCGCCGGTAGGCGTCCGCCGCCTCCTCGAGCGCCCCGGCCCGTGCCCGCGCGTACGCCAGGTTGCGCCATGCCTCCTGGCAGTCGGGGCGCAGGTCGAGGGCGCGCCGGTAGGCGTCCACCGCCTCGGCGTCCGAGCCCGCTTCGAGGAGCGT
>JBBIHW010000426.1:0-2306 GCA_037446795.1 Acidobacteriota bacterium | reverse complement strand
CCGGCCCGAGCTGGCACTTCGTGGGCCACCTGCAGCGCAACAAGGCTCGCCACGCCGTCGGGCGCTTCGAGCTCGTCCACTCGGTGGACGACCTGGAGCTGGCCTGCGAGATTCAGCGGCGCGCGGCGGCGGCCGGGCTGATCCAGCCCGTGCTCGTCCAGGTGAACCTGTCCGGGGAGCCCTCGAAGTCGGGCGTAACGGAGGGGGACCTGTTCGGGCTCCTCGAGCGGATCTCCGGGCTCGACGGCGTGGACCTGCGCGGCCTCATGACGCTCCCGCCGCCGCCGGCTCGCCCCGAGGACTCGCGCCCCTACTTCGCGCGGCTGAGACGGCTTCGGGAGGAGGCGGAGGCGCGGCTCGGCCGGAAGCTCCCGGAGCTGTCCATGGGGATGAGCGACGACTACGAGGTCGCGATCGAGGAAGGCGCCACGCTGGTCCGCATCGGCAGAGCCCTGTTCGGACAGCGGCCGCCCGCCGGCGCGACAGCGGGCGCGCACGCCACCTCCCTGTGATCCTTCCAGCCGCAGAGACTTGTTGAAAAGCCGGGCAGGCCGGACTATGTTTGGCCGCGCTCGCGACTGCGGGGAGGGGCCGCCATGAGTTCCCGCTTGACCGCCATGGACGTGGAGCGCCAGGACTTCCCGCGCACGCTCCGCGGCTACTCGCCCGAGGAGGTCCGCCTGTTCCTGCGGGCCGTGGCCGAGGAGATCGAGCGGCTGAACCTGGAGAACGCGGCCCTGCGCGAGGAGAACGGGGGCTTGCGGGAGCGCCTCGAGGAGATCCGGGAGCGCGAGCGGACCCTCCAGGACACCCTCGTCACGGCGCAGCGCATGGCCGGGGAGCTGAAGGACAAGACCCGCGGCGAGGCGGAGCTGATGGTCAAGGAGGCGCGCCTCAAGGCCGAGCGGCTGCTCGAGCAGGCCCAGGACCAGCTCCACGACATCGAGGCCGAGATCGGGCGGCTCAAGCTCGAGCGCGACGCGTTCGAGAACCGCCTGCGGAACGTCATCGAGGAGCACCTGGCGCTGCTCGATCTCCGCAAGAAGGACCGGGCCGAACTCGACAACCTTCGCTTCCTGCGCCGCCGCGGCTCCGAGGTCGGATGACCGAGGCCGATCTCGCGATCGTCGGGATCGCCGAACTCGCCACTCCAGAAGGCACGACCGCGCGGACGGGCGCCGACCTCTCCCGCCTGAAGGTCGTCCGCGACGCTGCCGTGGCGTGCCGCCGCGGGAGGATCGTCTACGTCGGCCCGGAGGCCGGCTTCCGCGAGACGGTCTCGGTGGTCCCCGGTGGGACCGTTCTCGACGCCGAGGGGGGCACGGTGCTCCCCGGCTTCGTGGACGCCCACACGCACCTGCCTTTCGCCGGCTGGCGCGACGGGGAGCTCGATGAGGTCCTGCGCGGAGCCACGTACGCGGAGATCGCCGCGCGCGGCGGGGGGATCCTGGCCACGGTGGCCGCGACGAGGGCGATCGAGCCCGGTGCCCTCGTCGAGCTCGTCCGGGCGCGGCTCGACGGGATGCTGCGGCTCGGAACGACGACCGTCGAGGCCAAGAGCGGGTACGGCCTCTCGCTCGAGGCCGAGCTGAAGCAGCTCGAGGCGCTGCGGGAGGGCGCCACCGGCCATCCCGTCGAGGTCGTTCCCACGTTCCTCGGCGCTCACAAGGTCCCCGGCGAGCTGCGCCATCGGCGCAGCGAGTACGTGGACCGCGTCGTCGCGGAGATGCTCCCCGAAGTGGCGCGCCGCCGCCTCGCCGAGTCGGCCGACGTGTTCGTGGACCGGGGCGCCTTCTCGGTCGCCGAGGCCCGGAGGATCCTCCAGGCCGCACGGGCGGTCGGGCTGGCGGTGCGCGTCCACGCGGACCAGTTCGCCGAGGACGGGGCCGCAGAGCTCGCAGCGGAGCTCGGCGCCGCTTCGGCCGATCACCTCGAGCACGTCTCGAACGCGGGAGTGGAGGCGCTGGCCCGCTCGGGCACGACCGCCGTGCTCCTGCCGGGCCCGTCGCTGTTCTTGCGCGAGCGGAGGCTTCCCCCGACCCGGCGGCTCGTCGAGGCGGGCGTGCCGATCGCCCTCGCCTCCGACTTCAACCCCGGCACCTGCCCGTGCGAGTCCATGGGGACGGCGCTCTGGCTCGGCTGCCTCAGGTTCGGCCTGAGCGTGGACGAGGCGATCACGGCGGCGACCCTCAACGCGGCGCACGCGCTCGGTCGGGCGGAGCAGTGCGGCAGCCTCGAGGTGGGCAAGCGGGCCGACCTGGTCGTCCACGCCGTGCCCAACCGCCGGCACCTGGTCTATCGCTTCG
>JBBIHW010000425.1:0-2343 GCA_037446795.1 Acidobacteriota bacterium | reverse complement strand
GTCGGGCGCCGCGGGCTCGATGCTGGCGCTCGCCGCCGTCGCGCTCGTCCGCGCCGCGCTGCTCGCGTCCCACGCGCCCGCCCTGCTGCTCCCGCGCGAGCTGGGTTCGGCCACGGTCTTCGGAACGACGGCCCTCGGGGGGGCTCTCGCCTCCCCGGCGGACCTCCTTCTCACCTGCCTGGCCTCGCTGCTGATCGCGGGGGTGGCGAGCAAGATCGTCGGGAGTCGGGCAGCGTCGGGACGCCGGACCATCGCGCTGCCCGCGGCAGGTGCGGTCCTCTCGACGGCCGGCCTCGCCGGTCTCAGCCGCGCGCTGGCGCGCGACGCCCGGGTGGGCGTCCTCGACCTCGAGGCCGCCAGACAGTCGCTCGCCCACGCCGTGCTCCTGCTCGGGCTCGTCCTCGCGCTGCTGTCGGCGGCGGTGTTCTGGGCCGCGCTGGTCCGGGGTTCGTTCCCGCGGGCGACCTCCGCGGCGCGGCACCGCGAGACCGCGATCGCGTTCGCGAGCCTCCTGCCGCTCTCGGTTCTCGTCACCGCGACGCTCCATCGAGCGGCGGACGGGCTGGCTCTCGAGCGACTCGAGTCGGAGTTCGCTCCGAAGGTCCTCGATCAAGCGGCGCGACGGCGCCTCGCCCTCGTCTCGGCCGTGACGGGCGCTGCCGAGTCCGCGGTGGCGGCGCGCGCCGTGACCGCGCCGCCGG
This sequence comes from Acidobacteriota bacterium, assembly GCA_037446795.1. Classification (GTDB taxonomy): domain Bacteria; phylum Acidobacteriota; class Polarisedimenticolia; order Polarisedimenticolales; family JBBIHW01; genus JBBIHW01. The sequence continues at coordinate 1,642 of JBBIHW010000425.1, read as the reverse complement.
GACCCCCCGATCCCTACGCCGCGTACCGGCTGTGGGTGGAGGGGGATCTCTACCACGCGGGCTTCGCCTCCTCGCTCGACCTCTACGACGTGTCGGGCGCGCTCCGCAGCCGCTTCAGCTTCGACCTCCCCCCGCACCGCGAGCCGCCGCCCGCGCCGATGGAGCCGGGCGAAGCGCCCCCGATCGAAACCGAAAGGCTCGCCCTCGGCGCCCGCGACCGCTGGGTCCAGCACGCCGAGCGGCCCATCGTCGAGAGGGGCCGCGTCGTCGGCACCGTCGTCGGGCACGTGGTGGACGAGCCGGACAACCTGCCGTTCCTTCCGTGGGTGGCGCCCTATCTGCTCGCTCTCGGGCCCCGGTCGGCGCGGCTCGTCGAGACCTTCCGCGACATGCCGGGCTACGTTCGCTACGACCGGGACGGCACCGTCGTGGTCACGACCGTCCACCGGACGCCGGCGCTGACAGCCGACCTGCGAGAGGCTGCCAGGAGGCGCCGCCCCGTGCGCCTCGGCTCCGGCGGCGAACGGCAGATCGCCCTGCCCCTGTCCGCTGCCGGCGACGTGCACCTCCTGCTCCTGCCGGCGCGTTCGCCTCTCGACCGGGCCGGGGCGCTCGCGCGGCTGCTCCTGCTGGCCGCGTCCCTGCTCGGGCTGATCCGCGCGGCCGGGATCGGCCTGAGGCCGGGGGGAGGCGCGGCGCTGCTGGACGTCGTTCGCGGCTCCTTCTACCGGAAGCTCCTGGCCTCTCTGCTGCTCGCCTCGGTGCTCCCGGTGGTCGCGCTCGCCTTCTTCCTGAGGGTCTACATCGAGAAGCGCGGGCGGGCCGGACTCGAGGAGGCCGCCACGGGGCTCGTCCGCGCCGTGAAGCGGCAGGTCGAGGACTACACAAGGCTGGTCCAAGAGGACTCCCCCGACGACGCGGTGCTGTCGTGGCTGCGGCGGGTGATCGGCCAGGAGATCCACCTCTACACGGGAGGGCGCCTCGAGGCCACCTCGAAGCGCGAGCTGTTCGACTCGGGCCTCCTTCCCGCCCGCCTCAGCGGCCAGGTGCAGCGCAGCGTCGTGCGCGGGGGCGTCCCCTACCTCGTCCTGGAGGAGAAGCTCGGGCCGAACGAGATCCCCGTCGCCTACGCCCGGGTGGAGCTGCCGGGCGCCGAGCGCGAGAGCGTCGTCGCGGTGCCGCTCATCCTGCAGCAGCAGGAGGCGGCGCGGGCGGTGGACCGGGTCGAGGACATGCTCCTGCTCGCCACGATCGTCCTGTGCGGCCTGCCCGCGGCAGCCGGGGCCGTGCTCGCGCGGCGCGCTGCGCGGCCGCTGCGGGACCTCGCGACCGCCGCTTCGAGCATCGCCGCGGGGGACTACTCGGCGCGGCTCGCCGCGACGACCCGAGACGAGGTCGCGGCGCTCGTGAGGGCCTTCAACACGATGGCCGAGGCTCTCGCGGCGCAGCGGGCGGACCTGGTCAGGCGTCGCGAGTACATGGAGGCGCTGCTGCGCCACGCCACCACCGGCGTGGTCTCCACGGACGCCCGCGGAAGGGTCGTGACGGTGAACCCGGCCGCGGCCGACCTCCTCGGCCGCTGGGGCGCCTCCATCCGGCCCGGCGAGCCGCTGGCCGCAGCCCTCGAGAGCGCAGCCGGGCT
>JBBIHW010000424.1:0-2350 GCA_037446795.1 Acidobacteriota bacterium | reverse complement strand
GGGCTGCGGTGCTGCCGCCACCCCGGCGCCCCGCCCGGGGTCAGCGGCGGCCCGTGATAACGAACTGGGCGCGGCGGTTGCGGCCCCAGCACGGCTCCGCGTGTTCGGTGCAGACGGGCATCTCCTCGCCGTAGCTCACCGTCTCGAGCCTCGCCCGCTCGATGCCCAGCGCGACGAGATAGTCCCGGGCCGCGTCCGCACGCCGCTGCCCGAGCGCGAGGTTGTATTCGTTGGTGCCGCGCTCGTCGCAGTGCCCCTCGATCCGCACGAGGAACTCCGCGTGCTCCCTGAGGAAGTCCGCGTTTTTCTGGAGGCGGTCCCGGGCTTCGGGCCTCAGATCGTACCGGTCGAAGTCGAAGTAGACGGTTCCGAGAAGCCCCTGCTCGGTGACGTAGCGGTTGACGGCCTCGAGGTCTCCGGCGAACGGGTCCACGGCGGGCGGAGGCTCGGGCTCCGGTGGGGGCGGCGCCGGCGGGGCAGGAGGCGGCGCGGGAGCGGGAGCCTCCTGGATCGCAGGGGGGGTCACCGGCGCGGGCGGCTTCTTCGCGCACCCGTACCCGGCGGCGACCGTGGAGGCGGCAACGAGCAGCACGACTGCCAACGGTTTCCGTGTCATGTGGGTCGCCCTCCTTCGCTCCATGTGCCGGTTGGCACAGCCATCGGCTGTCGCGTCTGGAACTGCCCCTGCTCCTGGTCGCATGGTCACCCTGGTCTCGATTTCCGCCGTTCACCGCGCCGCGAGACCCGCGATCAGGTTGGCCGAAGCCCACCCGCGGCCGCCGATCGGGATCAGCAGCGCCGGGTCATGGCGCCGGTCGGCCAGCATCGCAGGTTCGCCCTCGGCGGCCCCGCCACCGAGCCGCGCGACATCGCCGAACCGGACCGTGCTCGAGGAAGACGCCGGGCTCCCGTACGCGGGATCGCGCAAGGACAGCGTGCGGGCGTGCCCGACGATGCTCACCGCGAGGAAGCCCGCCATGGCGTTGCCCGCGAACATCCTGCAGAGACGTGGCTGGGTTCCCGCACCCGTCGTGCTGCGGAGCGATCCCCGCCGGGCTCGTCGCGATGTGCCTTTCCGGGAACACCCACCACCGTCTTCCGGTCTCCCTCGAGGCTCACAAGAGACACCGGATGGCGGCCCGACCATCCGAACCGGCCTGCGGCGGCGCCGACGCCGCTCGCACCCTGCTCGGGATCCCCGTGGGTGAGATGCCTCCAGGGAGCAGCCTCAGGGGTCCGAGTCGCTTCAGTGCAGGAGGAGCAAGCGGCGCGTGTCAAGGAAACGGGTCAGCCGGGATAGCGCATAGCGTGGCGTCGCGGACGTCACGATCGCTCCCGTGCGGGGGAAACGAAAGGCTCACCTCGCGGAATCCAGCACCGGGCCGGACGCGGCTGGCGTGCCCGTGCCGAGCCGGCGACGGATTGGAACCGTCGGGCTTCGCCCGCCCCGCCCCGGGAGGTTTCAAGCGCTCGAGAATCCATGGTGCCTCGAGGACGAGGTGCCGTACTCCCGAATCCACGACTCGCGGCTCGACCTCGATGAACGAGCAGGGAACCGCGCGTCTCCTGGCTGGAGTTGACCACCCCAGGGAGCGCTCGAAAAAAAATGAGCCAGCGGTCGAGTTACGGAACGACACGGAGGCTGAATGTCCAGTCCGTGGACGGCGCGAGGGCTCGGTCCGCGGGCCGGCGCGCGCGCGCGGGAAGGCACTCGCGCGATGCGAGCTGTCGCTCGCTGGCAGGAGGCTGTTCGGCGAAAAAGGGCCTGTACGAATCGCGGGTCGAGGACCTCGCGCGCGTCGTGGGAGTCGCCGAGGGGACCGTGTACGACGACTTCGGGAGCAAGGACGAGCTGATCCAGGCGGCCGTCGCCGATGGCTTCGAGAAGCTGTTCCGGTTCGCGGAGCGAGGCGCGAAGGGTGCCCGGTCGCTGGCCGAAGTGGCAGCCCGCGTGGTGGAGGAAGGGCTTCCTCGCCGATCGTCCCGGCCTCGTGCGCGTCGTCCCGTCGGATGCTCGAGTTCGGCCCGCCGGAGTGGCGACCTCTCCGGACCAGCCTGAACCTGACCTCGACGGGCACGCTCGGGTGGATGGCGGCGGGCTCCACCGCCTGAGTCGTCCTGGCCGCGCTCCTCGGCGGCCCCACGGAGCCGGGTGTCCTCGATCGGTTCGACCGCAGGGTGGGCACGCCGGGATGATGGCGCGGCACCTCCCGCCGCGTCGGGGAGGACGCCGCGCGCCGCTTCTGCCTCTCGCGCGAGGAACGGGCCTCCCCGCCCTGGCGGCCGCCTCGGTCGTTGTCTCCCTCGCCGGGGCCGCGCGAGCGCTGCTGGCCCCGCCCGGTGCGGCTCG
>JBBIHW010000423.1:0-2357 GCA_037446795.1 Acidobacteriota bacterium | reverse complement strand
GCACGGCCGCCCCGCGGCGGCGCGGGCCCCACGGCCGGAGCGGCTCGCCTACATCCTGTACACCTCGGGCTCGACGGGAATCCCCAAGGGCGTCATGATCAGCCATCGCAGCGCGTGCAGCTTCGTGGACTGGTGCACCGAGGCCTTCGAGCCCCGGGAGACCGATCGGTTTTCCTCGCACGCTCCCTTCCACTTCGATCTCTCGATCCTCGACCTGTACGTTCCCCTCAAGCACCGCGCCACCGTGGTCCTCTTCGACGACGAGCAGGGAAAGGATCCGCGCAGGCTCGCGCCGCTCATCTCGGAGACCGGGATCACCGTCTGGTACTCGACGCCGTCCATCCTGGGCTTGCTGGCCCAGCTCGGACGTCTCGAGCGCTACGACTACTCGCGCCTCCGCGCGGTCCTCTTCGCCGGCGAGGTGTTCCCCGTAGGCCAGCTCCGGGAGCTGAAGCGGCTCCTGCCGCACCCCCGATACTTCAACCTGTACGGGCCGACCGAGACGAACGTCTGCACGTTCCACGAGATCCCGGCCGAGATCCCCGGGGACCGCACCCAGCCGTTCCCCATCGGAAAGCCGTGTTCTCACTACAGAATCAAGATCGCCGACGACAGCGGGCGAGAGGTGCGACCCGGCGAGGAGGGCGAGCTCTGGGCGTCCGGCCCCGGCGTCATGGAGGGGTACTGGAACCGCCCCGAACAGACGGCTGCAGCGTTGCGGACGGACCCCGACGGGCGGCGGTGGTACCGCACGGGTGACGTGGTCGTCGAGGACCGGGACGGGGTGTTCATCTACAAGGGGCGTCGGGATCGGATGGTGAAAAAGCGCGGGTATCGGGTGGAGCTGGGCGAGATCGAGGCGTGCCTTTACGGGCATCCCGGCGTGAGGGAGGCTGCGGTGCTCGCCGAGGCCGACGAACAGCTGGGCATGAAGATCAAGGCCTACCTCGGCGTCGCGGGCGCGACCCGCCCGTCCGTCATCGAGCTCAAGCGCTTCTGCGCCGAGCGGCTGCCGATCTACATGGTTCCGGACGTCTTCTTCGTTCGGGAGGCCCTGCCGAGGACGTCCACCGGGAAGGTGGACTACCAGGCGCTCTCCAAGGTGTGAGACCCATGGACTTCGAGTGGACGGAGGAGCAGGTCCAGTTCAGATCCACGGTCGTCGGCTTCGCGAAGGAGCACCTCGATGCGGGCGCGGCCGACAGGGAGCGGCGCGGGGTCCTCCCCCGCGAGCTGTGGAAGAAGTGCGCGGAGTTCGGGATCCTGGGTCTCCCCTTCCCGGTGGAATACGGGGGTCTCGGAGAAGACATCCTCACCGCCGTCCTGATGATGGAAGGGCTCGGCTACGGCTGCAGGGACGGTGGCCTCATCTTCAGCATCAACGCCCAGATGTGGAGCGTTCAGATGCCGATCTACCGGTTCGGCACCGAAGCGCAGAAACGGCGATACCTGGCCGGGCTCATCCGGGGGGACGTGATCGGCGCGCACGGGATGACGGAGCCCGACTCGGGCTCCGATGCCTTCAGCCTCAGGACGACCGCCCACCGCCGCGGGGACCGCTACATCCTCAACGGGACCAAGATGTTCGTCACGAACGCTCCCATCGCGGACCTGTTCGTCGTGTTCGCGACCGTGGACCGGGACCGGGGCTTCCTGGGGGTCACCGCGTTCATCCTGGAACGGGGCTTTTCGGGCCTCGCGGTCGGCAAGACGATCGAGAAGATGGGGCTGCGGTCCTCCCCCATGGCCGAGCTGATCCTGGACGACTGCGAGGTCCCGGTGGACAACCGCCTGGGCAAGGAGGGGCGAGGAGCCAGCATCTTCAACGACTCCATGGAGTGGGAACGCGCGTGCATCCTGGCGAGCTACGTCGGAGCGATGGAGCGGCAGCTCGAGGCCTGCGTCCGGTACGCCCGAGGGCGCAGGCAGTTCGACCAGCCGATCGGCAAGTTCCAGGCCGTGTCGCACAAGATCGCCGACATGAAGATGCGCCTCGAGACCTCGCGGCTGCTGCTGTACCGGATGGCCTGGGAGAAGAAGACGAGGGGCGAGGCTCCCATGGCGGCCGCCCTGGCCAAGCTGTACCTGAGCGAGTCATGGGTCGCCTCCTGCCTCGACGCGGTGCAGATCCACGGCGGCTACGGGTACACGACCGAGTACGAGATCGAGCGGGATCTCCGCGACTCCGTGGCGGGCAAGCTCTACTCGGGAACCTCCGAGATCCAGCGGAACATCATCGCCAGGGGGCTGGGTCTGTAGCGGAGCGGCCGGCCGGCGGTGCTCCCCGGGGGCCGGGTCGCCGGCGCCCCGGGACCACCGCGCGCCGGCGGACGCATCCGGCGGCCGCAGCGGTCGGG
>JBBIHW010000422.1:0-2444 GCA_037446795.1 Acidobacteriota bacterium | reverse complement strand
GCCCCGGCCGGCGTCCCGCCGTCGCCCTCGCCCGCCCCGCAGCCGTCCGGGCCCACGTTCGCCACCGGCCGGATCGAGCGCGTCGCCATGTCCCCGATGCGCAAGAAGATCGCCGAGCGCATGGTCGAGTCCAAGCGGACCTCGGCCCACGTCTACTCGGTGTTCGAGGTGGACATGTCGCGCGTCGTCTCCCTGCGGGAGCGATACCGGAAGCTGTACGAGGAGCGGCACGGCACGCGGCTCACCTACACGCCGTTCTTCATCAAGGCGGCCTGCGACGCCCTGCGCTCCTGGCCCGTGCTGAACTGCTCGGTCGAGGGCGAGGAGATCGTCTACAAGCGCGACCTCAACATCGGCGTCGCCGTGGCGCTCGACTGGGGTCTCATCGTCCCCGTCATCCGGAACGCCGACGAGCTGTCGCTGGCCGGGCTCGCCAGGAAGGTCCAGGACCTCGCCGAGCGCGCTCGCACCAAGAAGCTCAGCCCCGACGAGGTCCAGGCCGGGACGTTCACCATCACCAACCCCGGCGTGTTCGGCGGCCTGTTCGGCCTGCCGATCATCCAGCAGCCCCAGGTGGCGATCCTGGGCGTGGGCGGCATCGAGAAGCGGCCCGTGGTGGTGGGCGACGCCATCGCGATCCGGCCCATGGCGTACCTGAGCCTCTCCTACGACCACAGGGTCGTGGACGGCGCCGTGGCGGATCAGTTCCTGGCGATGGTGAAGGGCACGCTCGAAAGCTTCGACGAGTCCCTGCTCTGATGGCCCCGCTGTCCGTCCGCTGGCTCGGCCGCGTCCCGTACAGGGAGGCCTGCGACGCGATGGAGCGGCTCGTCGCGGCGCGCAGGCAGGGTCGGGCTGCCGATTCCCTGCTCCTCCTCGAGCATCCGCCGGTGATCACGTTGGGCAGATCGGCGCGGGCAGAGCACGTTCGGATCACCCCTGCCGAGAGGCTCGCGCGGGGGATCGAGCTGCACGAGTCGGGCCGCGGCGGCGACGTGACCTACCACGGGCCGGGGCAGCTCGTCGGCTACCCGGTCGTCGCGCTCCCTCCCGAGCGGCGGGACGCGCACCGGTACCTCCGCGACCTCGAGGACGCCATGATCCGGACCGCCCGCGACTTCGGTGCGGAGGCCTCGAGGCGGCCCGGCCTGACCGGGGTCTGGGCGGGCGACCGGAAGCTCGGCTCGCTCGGCGTGCGGATCTCGAGCGGCTGGATCGCCTCCCACGGCTTCGCCCTCAACGTCTCCACGGACCTCTCCGCGTTCGAGTGGATCGTCCCTTGCGGGATCGAGGGCTGCCGGGCGACGTCGCTCGAGGAGCTGACCGGCGTTCGCCACCCGGTTCGCGAGGTGGCCCGGCGGGTGGCCTCCCGCGTGGCGGAGGTCCTCGGCCTCGAGCCCCTCGAGCAGGCCGCGGCGAGGACGGTCGAGGCGGTCGTCCCGTGAGCGTCGGGGTTCCCTCCTCCCCCGCGGTCCGCCAGGCAAGGCCTGCGTGGCTCAGGATCCGTCTGAGGACCGAGGAGAACTACCTCCGGCTGCGCGGCCTCGTGAGCGACCTGAGGCTGCACACGGTGTGCGAGGAGGCCCGCTGCCCCAACATCTACGAGTGCTGGAACCGGGGGACGGCGACCTTCATGATCCTCGGGGACGTCTGCACGCGACGATGCGGCTTCTGCAGCGTCCGGAGCGGTCGGCCCGCCACCGGCGTGGACGCCGGCGAGCCCACCCGCGTCGCGGATGCCGTGGCCCGGCTCGGCCTCCGGTACGCCGTGATCACGAGCGTGGACCGGGACGACCTGCCCGACGGCGGCGCCCTCCACTTCCAGAGGGTCGTGCGCGCCGTGAAGGAGAGGGTGCCGGGCTGCGCCGTGGAGGTGCTCACGCCGGACTTCAAGAACAAGCCCGGGGCGCTCGGGGTCGTCCTCGAGGCGGGGCCCGAGGTGTTCGCGCACAACGTGGAGACCGTGCCGCGCCTCTACCGCAGCGTGCGGCCCGGTTCGAGATACGCGATCTCGCTCGGGCTACTCGAGGCCGCGGCACGCCGGCGCGACCTCGACCGCACCGCGCTCCGCGTGAAGTCGAGCCTGATCCTCGGTCTCGGCGAGACCGACGAGGAGGTCGTGGCGGTCCTGGCCGACCTGCGGCGGGCTGGCGTGGACGTCATCACGCTCGGCCAGTACCTGCAGCCGACGCGGGAGCACCTGCCCGTCGCCCGGTTCGTGACGCCGCACCAGTTCGCCGAGCTGCGCCGGGCCGGCCTCGCCATGGGCTTCCTGCACGTGGAGGCCGGTCCTCTCGTGCGCTCCTCCTATCGCGCCGACTCCCACGTCGGGGGGACGACGTAGGCTCGAGGCGGCGGGAGGGGCACGGGATTGCGAAGCACCGCCGTCCTCTCGGGCGCGGCGCGGCGATCGCGCCCCGGTCGCGCGGTCGCCCTGGCCGTCG
>JBBIHW010000421.1:0-2452 GCA_037446795.1 Acidobacteriota bacterium | reverse complement strand
AGGGGCGGCTTCGTCCCCGAGGTCTCCTACGGGACCCACTTCTTCCAGGACCTCGTCGAGGACGGGATCTACTATCTCGCGCTCTACCCGGAGGAGGAGGGCACGTTGTTCCGCGAGTGGTTCTTCCGCGACACGCCCAACGCCATCGGCTCGGTCTCGCCCCGGGACGCCGCTCTCGGCCGCTACGTCCGGGTCATTCGGGTCGCCGAGGCCGCCCCCGGCCGCTCGATGCGCCTCGTCATGGACGGCGAGGCGGGGCAGGCGATGTGCTGGCTCGAGTGAGCGGGCCGGCAGGCCTCCTCGCGGCGCTCGCCACGGCCCTCGCTCTCGCCGCCTGCCGAGGAGGGGACCCCGAGGGCGCCGGCCCGGCTCCCCCTCGCGAGAACCCGCCCGCGCTGTTCACCGAGATCACCGCCGAGGTCGGGCTGCCGGACCGGGCGGAGTGGCCGGACGGGACGTTCGCCATGCCCGAGATCATGGGCGCTGGCGTGGCGCTGCTCGACTACGACGGCGACCGCGATCTCGACCTGCTGGAGATCCGCATGCCCCGGCCGGGCCGGCCCGAGGAGCCCGCGCCGAACCGGCTCCACCGCTTCGAGGGCGGAGCCTTCCGGGACGTCACCGAGGCGTCGGGGATCGGCGACCCCGGCTATGGTCAGGCGGTGGCCGTCGGCGACGTGGACAACGATGGCGACCTGGACGTCTACTTCGCGAACTTCGGGCGCGACGCCTTCTACCGGAACAACGGGGACGGCACCTTCACCGACGCGACCGACGCGGCGGGCTTCCGGGGCGAGCACTGGAGCAGCGCGGCGACCTTCTGCGACTACGACGCCGACGGCGATCTCGACCTCTACGTCGTCCACTACGTGCGGTTCGACGCGAAGGCCGTGTGCAAGGACGCGGCGGGGATCGAAGACTACTGCGACCCGAGGAACTTCAGCGGGGTGCCGGACACGCTCTACCGGAACGAAGGGGACGGCACGTTCACGGACGTGACCGGGGCGGCCGGCCTCGTCCTCCCCGACGGCGGCAGGCGCGCGAAGGGGCTGGGCGTCGTCTGCACAGACCTCACCGGAGACGGTCTCGCCGACTTCTACGTGTCCAACGACGGCGAGGCGAACCACCTGTGGGCCGGCAGGCGCGGCGGCACGTTCGTCGAGGAGGGGATCGTCCGCGGGGTCGCGGTCAACGCCGAGGGCGTGCCCGAGGCGAGCATGGGGATCGCGGTCGGGGATCTCGACGGCGACCTCGCCCTCGAGCTGTTCCTCACCCACCTCAAGGGCGAGCACAACACCTTGTACAGCATGTCGGGCACGGGCCTGTTCGTGGATCGCACGGCCGGGGCCGGGATGGCCCCGGTGGACCTCCCGTTCACGGGGTTCGGCTGCGGCTTCCTCGACTACGACCACGACGGCGACACGGACGTCGTCGTGGCGAACGGGCGGGTCTACCGCGACGCGCCGCTGCCCACGGCGGCCGCCAGCCCGTTCTGGAACCAGTACGCCGAGCCGGGGCTCGTCTTCGAGAACGACGGGCGCGGTCGCTTCTCGAACACGAGCGCGAGGGCGGGGCCGTTCGGCTCCCGGGCCGAGGTGACGCGGGGGCTCGCCCTGGGAGATCTCGACGGGGACGGCGACCTGGACTTCGTCACCTCGAGCGCGCACGGGCCGGTGCGCGTCTACCGGAACGACGCGCCTCCCGCCGGTCGTCACTGGCTGAAGGTCCGTGCGCTGACGCGGGGGCGCGCCGCCCACGGGGCGAAGGTCGTGGTCCAGGCGGGAGGCAGGCGCCTGCTGAGAATCCTCGAGCCGGCCCAGAGCTACATGAGCAGCAGCGATCCGACGGTCCACTTCGGCCTGGGCGAACGCATCGGGGTGGACGCCATCGAGGTGGCGTGGCCCGACGGGAGCCGCGAGCGGTTCGCCGCAGAGGGCGTGGACCGCGTCGTCGAGGTCCGGCAGGGGAGCGGGGAGCCGCTGTGAAGGTCCGGGGCGCGGCCGCGGGGTGGATCGGGTTCCCGATCGCGCTCGCGCTGTCCTGCGGAGGGCCTGCCGTCGAGGTGCCGCTGCCCGACATGAGCGAGGCCGAGGCCGTCGTCCGGGAGGCGGTTCTCGCCGAAGCCGCCCGCGTCCGCGCCTCCCCGCGCTCGGCGGACGCGTGGGCCGCCCTCGGGGACCGTCTGCGCGCCCACGAGTGGGAGGCGGAGGCCTACTTCTGTTACCGGCAGGCGGCGCGGCTCGAGCCGCGGGAGTTCCTCTGGCCGTATCTCCAGGCGCTCTGCGTCATCGAGTCGGACGCCGCGAAGGCGGCGGAGGCGCTCGCGCGCGCCACCGGCGCCGACCCCGCCTACGCTCCGGCCCACGTGCACTACGCGCGGGTGCTGGCGCTGCTCGGCCGGGCGGAGGAGGCGCGGGCCCACTTCGAGCGCGCGGTCGAGCTCGACCCGAGC
>JBBIHW010000420.1:0-2455 GCA_037446795.1 Acidobacteriota bacterium | reverse complement strand
CAGTGCTGCGGCATCGAGCGGGTCGGCCCGGGCCAGCAGCCGTCCCTCGCCGTCCGCCTCCAGGTCTCCCGGAACGAGCAGGCGGGCGCCGGCCCAGGACAGTCGCGCGACCACGCAGCGATCGTTGACCGGAAGCCCGGCGTCGGACCGCGCCGGGTGGAGGAACTCCACGAGGGTCCCCGCCCGTCGCACCCGAACTCCACGCTCGGCGAGGACGACCGCCGTCCCCGCCCGCCTCGCGAGGCAAGCCGTCTCGCGCGTGCGAGAATCGCGGTGGCTGCCGGCGCCGATCCACAGCTCGCCCACCTCCAGGTCCCGCAGAACCGCCGCCGCGCCCCCTGCGTGGTCGTCGTGATCGTGGGTCACGATCATCGCCTCCACCCTGCGGCACCCGCGCCGCAGCAGTGCAGGAACGACGATGCGCTCGCCGGCGTCGAAGCGGCCGCGGCCGGTCCCTCCGGCGTCCACGAGGAGGCACCGTCCCGATCCTCCGAGGACCGCGATCGCGAGCCCCTGCCCCACGTCGAGGACGGCGACTTCGGCCTGTCCGTCCCTGCGCGGGAAGGGTCCGAGGTGGACGAGGGCCGTGGCGAGCGCGCAGGCCAGGCACGCGGCGCGCCGCAGGGCGCGCGCCTTCGGCCCGGACGGCCGGATGCGGTAGGCGAGCAGGAGGGCGCCGGCGCAGGACAGGAGCAGGAGGTCGGAAGGCCGTCCGACCCGGTAGAAGCCGAACGGGAGGCTTTCCGCCGCATCCGCGACCCCGACCAGCGCCTCGACACTCCACCGCGCGAGCCATCCGGCGGGCGGACCGACCCAGGGGAGCCCCGCGAGCGCCACAGCGACGACACCCGCGGCCAGCACCGCGACCGTGAGGGGGCCGGCGGCAAGGTTCGACAGCAGGGCGGCCGGCGCCAGTCGCTCGAAGCGCCAGGCGAGGATCGGCGCCGTGGCCAGGTAAGCTGCCACCGAGAGCCCCGCGGCCCGACCGAGCGCGCGAGGCAGGGGCAAGCGGGATGCGATCGGTGCCGACAACGCCAGGATTCCTGCCGTGGCGGCCACGCTGAGCTCGAACCCCGGGTCCCAGATCAGCCCGGGGGAGACCGCGAGCATGGCGCACGCCGCCAAGGCGAGGGCGTTCAGGGGGTCCCCCTCCCGACCGATCGCGCGGCCCACCCAAGCGACGGCCGCGCTCGCCCCTGCACGCAGAGCCGGTGGGGCCGAGCCCACCAGGAATACGAAGGCCGTGACCGTGCTGGCGGAGCAAAGACAAACGACCCAGGGCCGGCGTGCGACCCTTCGCAGGACGGCCGACACCAGGAGCGCAGCGAGGCTCACGTGAAACCCGGAGATCGCCAGCAGGTGCAGCAGGCCGCCGTCTCTCAACAGACGCAGGTCCTCGGGGTCGAGGCGGGATCGCTCGCCGAGGAGCATGGCTCCCAGGACCGCCCTGCACCGCCCCGACGGGCCCACCGCGCGATCGAGCCGCTCGAGCGCGCGCGCGCGAAGGTCGTCGAGGAGGCGGCCGATTCCCGGCGGTCCGCCCTCGATCCTCCGAACGAGGCGGGCGCTTTTCACGGTGCCCGTCGCATCGAGCCCCTGCGACCACGTCCGGATCGCAGGGTCGTCGGCGAGGGCGCCGCCCCGGCGCGCAGGGGTGCGCAGCCGGCACCAGGCGCGGATCTCGTCCCCCCGGCGAAGCGCGAGGAGATCCCGGGTCGCCTGCGGATCGGAGGGCTCCACCTTGAGCCGGATGCGCGCCCTGCGGGGCGCCGGCCCCCGCAGCGGCCGCGCGGAAACGACCAACGAAACGGCACCGTCGAACTCCCGCTCGGGTGCGCGCGAGACTCGAGCGAGGATGTCCGCTTCGACCGTCGCGCCCGCGCCGGGCAGCCAACCGCACGCGGAGGCGCGCTCGAGATCGGCGAAGGCGCGGCCGCCTCCGAGAGCGAACAGCCCGCACCAGGCGAGGGCGGCGGCGGTTCGTCTTCGCCGCCGCAGGAGAAGCGCCAGCAGGAGCAGGCAGGTCGCTGCCGGGAGCAGGGCGATCGGCGACAGCCGCGGTGCGACGCTCGGGGCGAGGACCCCCGCGGCGAACGCGATCGCGCAGGGGACCGCGGGTGTCCTCGAGGCTCCCTGGCCGGTCACGGACAAAGGCTCCGCGAGGAGGGGGACCGAGTCGGCTGGATTCTAGCGAAGCGGGCGTGGGTGTCGCAGGGGTGCGCGGCTCCTGCGGCCTGTGTCCGCCTCCCCCGCGACCGGCGGCCGCGTCGCGACCGCAGGACGGTGGTGGGCCGTTCGTGTCAGCTCGGGTCGCGTCGGAGGCTCGGCCCCAGCCTCCGCAGGTCGAAGGCTCGACGCAGGCGGTCGGCGACGGCCGCCGCGAGCCCCGAGCGGAACGCCGCGGCCGACAACCTGGACCGCGCCTCGGCGAGCGCCGCCTCGGCTTCGGCCGCGG
>JBBIHW010000419.1:1868-2456 GCA_037446795.1 Acidobacteriota bacterium | reverse complement strand
GCGAGCACGCCGCTCTCCGCGAAAGTGGCGGCGGAGGGTTGCGATCGGCGACGCGACCTCGCGACCTGGCACAACCACCCGACGGGCGCGTGGACGCAGCTCAGGGCATTACAGATGGGCAGCCCCGTCGGCGGGAACCTGTGCCGCCTCAGTGCCACCGACATCCAGAGCGCGCTCGCTCACCCCACGCCGTTCCAGGTTCTGCACAGCGGCGGCGATCGCTGGTGTTGGTGGAGCCTGGCGGAGATCCACGCGCTCGCCGACTCGGGTGCCGCGATAGGCTACCCATTGCCGGGGCACGAGAGCGCGGTGAGCCCGCCTCGTTTCTCGAGAGTCCCTCGCTAAACTCGCGCTGCAGCTGAGTGATCCATGCGAAGATCACGGGTCCTTAGGATCGGTTCCGCTCTCGCCGCGACGGCGCTCCTGGTGGCGGCTGGAGCGTGCTTCTCGGAGAAACCTAACGAGACGACCGCCCCGCTCTCGGCGACTTGCACGATACCGTTGTCGGCCATCCAGGCGGGTCACGTGATCGTGGGGATGCGGGACCTCGCCTTCCGGCCCGATTCGGTGCGGGTCTTGGCGGGCCTG
>JBBIHW010000419.1:893-1858 GCA_037446795.1 Acidobacteriota bacterium | reverse complement strand
ACTATCACCTGGGTGAACTGCGACGACCCCGGCGGCGATCCGTTTCTCATCCATCACACGGTTACGTCGTCGGATGAACCGGAGGCTTGGCAGTCTTCCCCACTATTTGCGCCCGGCGAGACGTTCACGGTCACGTTCGATCGGAGGGGCATCTTTCCCTACCACTGCATCCCTCACCGGACCCTCGGTATGGTGGGCAGGATCGTGGTCGAGTAGCGCTCGGTCGCGAGTCTGGGCTCTGTCTTCCCGCGAAGCTGAACGGGCCGGCCGGGTTGGCCCCGACGATGCTCGGAGCGCTCCGCCCGGTGGGAGCGCAGCGATCAAGCACCGCGGCCTCGGTCGTCGCGCGGAACTCCCGCCGTCCGAGCCAATCGCGAAGCCGGGGCAGCGAGAAGCTATAGGCCTCGCTGATGAGCTCGGCGGAGTGGGCAAAGTCGAGCGCCTCGACGTCCAGACCGAGGTCGGGCTGGAGGATGAAGAGCTCCGCATCCTTTCGTCCGGCATACAGCCCCCTTCGAGTAATGCACTCTAGAGCGATGCTGAAGGACTGGCCCAGAAGGCGCGTCAGTCCGCGCGTGGAGCGCTGCCAGCGGGTGCAGCAGCGGCAGAGGATGCCGAGGACCGTGCGTGCGCCGCGCGCGATCGCCACGTCGGTGGGAAGGTTGTCCACCAGACCTCCGTCCACGAGGAGCCGCCCGGCGGGTCCGCGCACGGGAGGGAAGATCCCGGGGATGGCGCAGCTCGCGAGGAGGGCGTCCACGAGATCCCCTTCCTCCCAAAGGTAGGGCCGGCCGCTCTCGAGGTCGGTGGTGATGACGACCAGCGGCACGCGCAGGTCCTCGAACCGATGGACGGGCAGGCGGGACCTCAGGTGGCTGCGGAACCGGCGGAACGTGTAGAGGCTGTCGGCCCTCAGCCCCCTCCACAGCAGCGTCCAGTTGCACGCGACGAGGTCGCGGCGCGAC
>JBBIHW010000419.1:0-883 GCA_037446795.1 Acidobacteriota bacterium | reverse complement strand
AGGGTCTTCCAGTGCTGTACCATCACGTCGGCGTCTACGCCCGCAGCCACGAAAGCGCCGTTCACTGCGCCCACAGAGGACCCCACGACCAGGTCGGGGACCACCCCGAGTTCGCTCAGGGCTTTGTAAAAGCCCACTTCGATGGCGCCCTTGCTGCCGCCGCCGCAGAGGACGAGCGCCGTGCCTCCGGGGGCCGGGCTAGGACGCTGCGGCCTCGAGGAAGACTCCGGCATGGGCGGCGAGTCCATCGAACATGTCCTCAGTCAGCCGGGGGGCTTGAGGACGAGACGCAGCGGCTCCCCGCCCTCGGCAGGGGCGCGATCGTTCGCCGGGCGCAGAAGTTCCGGACCTGCGTCTCAGCATTGGCGGTGGCCTGGCAGCACCTCGACCCAAGTGCGCGCATGCAGGGGCGGGAAAAGAGGTACATACCCATGGGTAGACGATCGGGGCGATCCCCAAGTTCCCGCTTGCGGCGCGCCTCTTCCCACCGCTCCACGACCATCTCGGCGATGGAACAGGGGGCTGCGGCTCGTCCCGGGAGCCGGCGCGGCTCTCGCCGTCCACCCGCCGGGAACTCTCCGGCGCCCCGGAGTCGTCTCCTAGGCTGACGCCCCGGCCAGACGCAGCCCCCGTGACCGTCGCCGCGGGCAGTCGGAAGACTTCATGGCGGGGTGCCGCGCAGAGATTTCGTCCTCGTGACAAATCGAGAGTACCAGACGCTCGAGGTGGAGGTGACAGGCTGCGGCCCGTATAGCTGCTGCCTGCTGGGCATGATCATCCAGAGGGTGAGAAGGCTGCCGGGAGTGGCCCAGGCGAGGGTGAGGGTTTTCCCTTTGACCTTTCTGACCAAGACGCTCCTCGTGAGTTACGACCCTGGGCAGAT
>JBBIHW010000418.1:0-2457 GCA_037446795.1 Acidobacteriota bacterium | reverse complement strand
CGATCGATGTCTCCCTGAGCGTCCGTTGTGATCCGCCGCTTCCAAATCTCGGCCGCCTGTTGGGAATCGCCATGATGCTCTGTTTCGACGGCGAGGCCCTGGAGCTTGTAGGCGAGCCAGCGTTTAGCGACGAGCACGATGGGCTCTTCTACATGACCTTTGCATATCGTTTCCCGAATGAGGGCGTTGGGCACCCCCGGGAAGGGGAGCAGGGTTACCTGCTCTGGCTATTGCCTACCTCGGAAGCCGGGGCGCTTCTTGAGCAGCCCGGCGCTTCGGTCCCGGTCTGTACGTTCTTCTTCCGCATCAAGGCGCCTGTGGGCTCCGCTGTGCCGATCCGCTTCTGCGACGGCGAGTTCTGCGATAGGAGGTACGCCGGGAGCTGCAAGTACAACACTTTGATGTACCCCGAGCCACATTCTAGCACCCTGGCTCTCTCGACCCTCCACGTGCCGGGCACGATCCGCGTATTGCCGGGCGAGCCGACGCAGACCGAGCTTCCGGAGGTTCCGCCTTCGGCGAAGGTCTACTCGGAGGCGCCGACCGAAACGACCGCGCGCATCCACTTCGAGATCCCGCCCGCCGTGGCTCGCCCTGGGCAGCGCGGAGTGCCGGTGGAAGTCTATGTCACTTCGAGCCACGAGTTCTGCGCGTACTCCGTGGCGCTCGAGTTCCCGAGTGGGCTCCTCTCCGTGGCATCCGTCGAGCAGGCGCCGCGGCGCGGAGCGGTCGTGATAGAGAACGACAGAGGCCGCGTGTCCTTCGCGCTCGCCGATGGACACCGGAGGATCGGCCGCGAGAACGAAAGGGTTCGCCTTGGCACCTTGTATGCGGACGTGAGCGAGAGCGCAGGAAGTGTCGAGGAGGTTTCCTTCGTCTTCACTGAGGGAAAGTACACGAACTGGCTCGGGATCCGCCACAGACAAGGTCTCTCCGCAGCTCTTCCCTATACGGCGGAGGTGGAACCGATCTCGCTCCTCGCAGCGCCGCTTCGGATTCAAGCTCGGCCCACGTCTCTCGGAGATGCGAACCTCGATTACGCGGTCGATATCTCGGACGCCGTCGGACTGCTCGGATACCTCTTCCTCGGTGGCGAGGAGCCTCTGTGCAAGGCAGCCTGCGACGCCAATCGAGACGGCCGGGTGAACCTGGCCGACCCGATCGCCATCCTGAACGCGCTTTTCGCGGGAGGAGGCGATCTCCAAGAGACGGTCACCTGGTGCTCGGAGGAGAACTGACCGGCCAGGAGGCACCCCGGGGCCACAGCCGAAGTCGCTCTGGCCCCGGGGTCCCCCTGCGCGAACTGCTCCCGGAGAGCGCAGCTGCGACGGACGATTCGAAACCGCTCGCAGGGCTGGTCATCTTTTTGCGACGCCCGGGTGCGGGCTGTAGCATCGCCGCGGCGAATCCTACAGGCGAGAAGAACCCGATCTGCGAGAGAAGACCACGAGAGCCGCCTCTCTGACCGCGCCGGGCGTCACCGGGCTATCCGTCCCGGCGCTCTTCGCGACCGCGCTCTCCCTAACTGCGGTGACCGCCACAGGCGGGACCGGGGCCGCCGAGGGAGTCTCCGATGTCAGGCGGTGGCCGGGGGAGGTCGAGAGGATCGCCCTCTTCGAGGACACCGCCTTCCGTCGGGGCTTCCGCCTCGCCTTTCCCTCGAGCGCGATGGGGCATGCGCTGGAGAGGGTCCTTCCGGGCCAGGACCCGGCGGCCGTCCTCGCGTGGCGACTCTGGCAGTGGGCGACTCGGATCTCCTTGGCCCGGGCGGCGGGCCCCACCTCATCCTCGAACTCCGCGGCGGAGCGGAGTACCGCGGGCACGTCCGGGCCGCGGGAGAGCCGTGGCCCCACCTCCTCGTCGAGCAGGATGCCGCGCGGACGATCACGCTCGACCGGCTGGCGCCCCTCGAGCTTGAGATCGACCTCCGCCTGGCCGCCTTCGCCGACCGGATGGAGGGCCGCGCGGATCCGGGGCTCCACGCTGCACAGTTCCAGCTCTTCTTGATCGTGAAGGAGGTCGCGCCGGGTGGCTCCGGGGACTTCCTCTGCTTCGGCGTGCCGTTCTTCGACTCGCGGAGCGAGTACCCGCCGCTCTACCGCGCGCGGGACGGGGGCAAGGACGACGCCACGGGCAACTTCATCTACACAATCGACGGCCGCGAGGCGCTCCCGAAGCCGCTCGGTCGGGGCGTGCGCGTCGCGATCCGAGAGGACCTCCTGCCCTCGATCCGCGACGCCCTCGCGTACGCGGCGGAGCACCGGTTCCTCGAGCGCGACGACCCGTCCCGGTACGCCGTGGTGAACATGAACCTGGGCTGGGAGATGCCCGGCGCCTACGACGTCGCGGTCGAGGTCCGCGGGCTCGCGATCACGGCGGTCGCGGCCGGGACGCCGGGACCGCGTCGCGGGGACGGGTCGTCCGCGCCCGTCTCCCGAGCCTCGCGCGCGGCGCCGA
>JBBIHW010000417.1:0-2479 GCA_037446795.1 Acidobacteriota bacterium | reverse complement strand
ACACCGCGCGATTTCCTCGAGGCGGTCGCCACGGCCCGCCCCGGCCGCCGGCGGGACGTCTCCGTGCGGGCGCTTCCCGCCGAGCCCGGGCAGGCAGCAGCCCCCGCCGACACCGCGGACACGCTCACCGCCGTGCTCGACGCGCACGCCGGAGCCTGCCCCGGCCGGACGCACGCCATCCTGCTCGGCGAGGAGGGCCGGGAAGAAGTCCTCACCTTCGGCGAGCTGCGCGAGGAGGCGCTGCGGATCGCCGCCGGACTCGCGGCGCGCGACATCGGCCCAGCCGACACCGTCGCCCTCATGCTGCCGACGGGCCGAGCCTACCTGACCGCGTTCTTCGGGATCCTCTACGCGGGGGCCATTCCGGTCCCGATCTACCCGCCGGTGCGCCCGTCGCAGATCGAGGAGCACCTCCGGCGCCAGGCACGAATCCTCGACAACGCCGGGGCGCGCCTCCTCCTCACCGTCTCCGAGGCGAAGCCGCTCGCCTGGCTGCTTCGATCGCTCGTGCCCGGCATGAATGCGGTTCTGACCGCGCAGGAGCTGGCGGCGGCGCCGGCCTCGTTTCGGCCGCACCGCGCGCGGGCCGGCGACATCGCGTTGCTGCAGTACACGTCGGGGAGCACCGGGAATCCGAAGGGGGTCGTGCTGACCCACGAGAACCTCCTGGCGAATATCCGCGCCATGGGGCTCGTGACCCGTGCCGCCCCTTCCGACGTGCTCGTGAGCTGGCTCCCCCTCTATCACGACATGGGCCTCATCGGCGCCTGGCTCGGGAGCCTCTACCACGCGACGGTGCTGATCCTGATGTCCCCGCTCGCGTTCCTGGCGCGTCCCTCGCGCTGGCTGGAGGCCCTTCACCGGTACCGCGCCACGATCTCCGCCGGGCCGAACTTCGCCTTCGAGCTGTGCCTGCGGAAGGTGCCCGACGAGGAGCTCGACCGCTACGACCTGAGCTCGATCCGGTGGCTCTTCAACGGCGCCGAGCCCGTCCTGCCCGACACGCTCCGTCGGTTCATCGGACGCTTCTCGCGCCGCGGGCTGCGGCCCGAGGCGATCGCGCCGGTCTACGGGCTCGCCGAGTGCTCGGTGGGCCTCACCTTCCCGCAGCCCGGTCACCCGCCCAAGTTCGACCGGATCCGGCGAGAGCCGCTCGCGCGGGAGGGAAGGGCGGTCCCCGCGGCGGCGGGGGAGCTCGACGCCCTGGAGTTCGTCTGCTGCGGCGTGCCGCTGCCGGGCCACCAGGTGCGCATCGTGGACGCGGCCGGGCGCGAGGTGGGCGAGCGCGTTCAGGGGAGGCTCCAGTTCAAGGGGCCCTCGGCGACGAGCGGCTATTACGGGAACCCGCAGGCGACGGCGCGTCTCAAGGACGGCGACTGGCTCGAGTCGGGAGACCTCGCCTACGTGGCCGGGGGCGAGGTCTACGTCACGGGCCGTCTCAAGGACGTCATCCTGCGCGCCGGGAGGAACCTCCATCCCCAGGAGGTGGAGGAAGCGGTCGGGAACCTGCCGGGCGTCCGCAAGGGCTGCGTCGCCGCGTTCGGGAGCCCCGACCCGCGCTCGGGCACGGAGAGGCTCGTTCTGCTCGTCGAGGCGCGAACCGAGGATCGAGGCGAGCTCGAGCGGCTGCGCGCGCGCATCCGGGAGGTCGCCGCCGTGGTGGCCGGCGATCCTCCGGACGAGATCGTCTTCGCGCCGCCGCGCACGGTGCTCAAGACGTCGAGCGGGAAGATCCGACGCGCGGCCTGCCGCGAGCTGTACGAGACGGGCAGGATCGGGGCCCCGGCCCGCTCGGTCTGGAGGCAGTACGCGAGCCTCGCTCTTTCCGCCGTGCCGAGCCGCCTGCGCTCGATGCGGCGCGCAGCGGGAGAGCTGGCTGCGGCCGGGATCGCGTGGGCCGCGTTCTTCGGCCTCGCCCCGGGCCTCTTCCTCGCGACGCTGCTCCTGCCCGGGCTCGAGCGGCGCTGGGCGCTCAACCGGCAGGTCGCGCGGCTGTTCCTGCGCTGGGTCGCGAAGCCCCTGGTCGTCCGCGGGATCGAGCGCCTCGAGAGCGCCGGGCCCTGCGTGATCGTGGCGAACCACGCGAGCTACCTGGACGCCATCGTGCTCGCAGCCGCGCTGCCGGTTCCGGTCCGCTTCGTCGCGAAGGAGGAGCTACGGCGATCGGCCCCGGTCCGCGTCTACCTGGAGCGGCTGGGCGTGGCCTTCATCGAGCGGTTCGACGTCGAGCGCGGGGTGGAGGAGCTCGCCGGGCTCGCCGCGGCCTTGCGCGGGGGCCGATGCCTCGCGTTCTTCCCGGAGGGGACGTTCGACCGCATGCCGGGCCTCCTGCCGTTCCGCATGGGGGCGTTTCTCGCCGCGGCGGAGGCCGGCGTGCCGGTCGTGCCCGTCGCGATCCGGGGGACCCGCTCGGTGCTGCGGTCCGAGACCTGGAGGCCGAGGCGCGGGCCCGTCGAGGTGATCGTCGGCGCCCCGGTCC
>JBBIHW010000416.1:0-2488 GCA_037446795.1 Acidobacteriota bacterium | reverse complement strand
CAGGGCGCCGTGCCGCCGGCGCGGCCCGCGCTCACCGGGGACGCGCTCGAGGCCCTCCTCGAGGAGCTCGCCCCGCAGGTCGAACGGATCCGCGGCCTCCGCTTTCGGGAGAAGGTCCGGGGCGCGATCGCCACCGGCGAGGACGTCCGCCGCCACGCGGCCGAGCGGCTCGCGAGGTTCTACCCCGACCCCGGGCTTCGCGTCCTCGAGCAGGTCTGGACGCTGCTCGGCCTCCTCGAGCCGGGAGAGCAGCTCGAGAGGCGACTTCTCGACGCGCTCGAGGAGCAGGTGGCGGGCTTCTATGACCCGGCCACGAAGCGGCTGTACCTGCGCGACCGTCTCGACCTCGCCCTCGCCAGACTCGTCGCGGCTCACGAGCTCGCTCACGCTCTCGAGGACCAGCATTTCGATCTCGATTCGCGCCTCGAGAAGGCGCGCGGCAACGAGGACCTCGGCTTCGCGGTCTCGGCGGTTCACGAGGGCTCGGCGACACTCGTCACGGCGCTCTACGTCGCCGGTCAGGTGGCCTCGGGAGCCCTCGGGAGGGAGGACCTCGAGGTCCTCTCGCGCCTCGAGGCGGGGCGAGCCGCGAAGCTGAACGCCCTGCCGCCGATCCTCCGCCGCCAGCTCCTCGCCGGCTACGCGGTCGGCCTCTCCTTCCTCCTGCGCGGGCGCCTGCAGGCGCTCGCGGACGGCTTTCCGGGCTGGAACGTGGAGCGGGCCTACCGGGACGGGCCCGTCTCTTCCGAGCAGATCCTCCACCCCGAGAAGTACTGGGAGGAGGCGGCGCACGACGGCCCGCGCGAGGTGCGACTCGGCGACCTCTCGCGCGTCCTCGGGAGACGCTGGAGGAGGGCGGGAGGCGACGTGCTCGGCGAGCTGTCCCTCGGCTGCCTCGTGGGGGCGGCGGAGGTGGAGCCCCTGTCCGATCCGTCGGTCCTCGCGGACGCGGCGCGCTGGAGCCACGAGGCCGTGGCGGGATGGGGAGGCGACCGATGGGAGCTGTGGACCGATGGCCGCTCGAGCGTCCTCGCCCTCAAGGCGGTCTGGGACAGCGCGGCCGACGCGGAGCAGTTCGTCGCGGCGCTTCCACGGCGCGCAACCTGGACGGTCGCCCGGCGCTCCGACACGGTCGTGCTCGTCGCCGGACAGGGGCGCCGGCGCGCCGAGAAGCTCCTCTCGCGCCTGCTCCGGGACGACTGAAGGGGTCGGCTCAGCCGAGCCGCCTGGCGGCCTCGGACGGAGAGCTCGCCTCGCGACCGAGGACGATCCGCGAGGCGGGCAGGTCGAAGAGGACCGGGCCGCCGCGAAGGAGCCTCGAGCCGAAGATCCACTCGAGCCCGGACGCGAGCATGGCCTCCTCGAGGCTGTCGGGCAGCAGGCCGAACTCGCTCTCGATCTCGATCCCTCCCATCCCGACGCACAGCCTGTAGACCGGGGTCCAGAACGGGCCGAACCCCGGGTAGTAGTCCTCGGCCATGGCGACCGGCTTCAGGCGTCGCACGAAACGCGGATGGGTGTAGGAGAGCCTCGAGCCCGTGGCGATGAACCCCTCGCCGGGCTCGTCCCCGCACACGGCCTCGACGAAGGGGACGCCCGAGGTCTTCGACACCGCGAGGCTCCTGCCCGACAGCGGCAGCCCGCCGCGCGCGAAGGTCGCCACCCCGCGGTCCCAGTCGAGCAGGAAGCGCACCTTGGACAGGACGTCCGCGCCGAGCACGGCCCGGATCCCTCCACCGATCCGCTCCCGCAGGGCGCGGAGGTCGAACCTCCCGACGCGGGGCGGCGGACAGAGGTCGAGGTCGAGCAGGTCCAGCCTGGAGCCGTCGCCGAGCGACAGCGGTGCTGCCGTGTCCAGCAACGCCCGAACCGACCCGATCTGGAGGATCGGCCGGTCGTCCACCAGATCGAGCGGGATCGGATGCCTCACCGCTTTCGCCGCCCTTTCCGGACGAGCCCCGCAGGCTTGCCGTTCCTATCGTACTCCAGGATCGCCTCGGGAGTCTCGATTCGGAGCACGCCCGTCTCCTCGAGCCGCCACGCCGTGGGCTCGCCGTCCCCGCCGTAGGACCACGAGTAGGTCCACCGCGAGCCGCGCAACAGGTCCAGGACCAGGACGGATCGCTGCGCCTGCCCGCGCCGGTGCGGGTGGGCGAGGTCAACGGCGAGGAAGGCGCCGTTGCCGGTGGCGACGATGTCCAGGCAGGACGACTCGGCCTCGTCGGTCCTGAACAGGACCGAGCCGTCGGGACCGTAGAGCGCGAAGTCGGCCGGGCCCGCGGTCTCCTGGAAGGTCGAGAGGGCGAGCCCCTTGCCCCGCGCGAGCGGGAGCGCCTTGCGAACCCGCCGGCCCGGCGGAAGCTCGATCGTGAGCCGCCCGTCGGGGTGGTCCGCGTCGAGCCAGACGACCGTCGTCGAGTCCCCGGGGGATCGAGTGCCGCCGGCGTTCCCTTGCGCCGGGAGGCGCGTCGTGACGACGGCGGCGGAC
>JBBIHW010000415.1:0-2503 GCA_037446795.1 Acidobacteriota bacterium | reverse complement strand
GCTCTCCGCCGAGGTGGCGCAGGACGAAGGCCCGCGCAGCGCGGATCCCGCCGTCGAGGAAGATCGCGCCGACCACGGCCTCGAAGGCGTCGGCGAGGAGCGACCGCTTGCCGCGGCCGCCCGTCGTCTCCTCGCCCTTTCCGAGCCTCAGCCAGCGGCCGAGGTCGAGCCTGCGGCCGGCCTCGGCCAGGGCCTCCATGCGGACGACGGACTGCTTGCGGCGCGTCAGGGTCCCTTCGTCGGCCGCGGGGTCGTCGCGCAGCAGCCAGTCCGAGACGACGAAACCGAGCAGGGCGTCGCCGAGGAACTCCAGCCGCTCGTAGTGCTCCGACTCCCCGAGCGCCGCCTCGTGCGCGAAGGAGCGATGGGTGAGGGCGGCCTGCAGCAGCTCGGGCCGGCGAAACCGGTAGCCCAGGAGGCCCTCGAGTCCGCCGGCGGCGGAGCTCGCCGCCTTGCTCACGACGCGGCGCCCGCCGGAGGGTCCGCGATCGCGTCGGCCACCTTCGTGAAGGAGCGCTTGGGCCTGGCCTCCCCTTCGAACCTCCGCCCGTCCCGCTCGATCGTGTAGGACCAGAGCACGCGACCCCCGGGCTCGACGACCAGCTCGTCCACCGTGCGCGACTCGCGCGGCTCGGGCCCGAGCCTGCGCTCGGACCACTCCACCATGAGGTGGCCGCTGTCGGGGTCCGTCCAGGTCCGGAACCGGTGCTCGGCGATCTTCCTCCCGTCGAGGGTCTCGACGCATTGGCCGTCCCAGTCGCAGCGGACCTCGAGCTTCACCCGCCTGAGCCCGCGCGGCTCCCGGGTGATCTTCGTCCACCGGAAGCGGTACCCGTCGCCCACCCTGGCGATGGCCACGATGGACTTGGCGTGGGCGGGGCCCCGGCTCCAGGTGCCCGCGTAGCCCGTGTCCGAGACGGCGACGTCGCCCGCGCAGCCGGTGGCGAGCGCGCAGAGAAGAGCGACGGCGGGGAGCGCGGTTCTCATGGAGGCTTCGTCAGGTCCTGCGTCTGCGCACCTCGATGCGGCAGAACCTCGCTCGTGCGAGCTGGAGGATGTGAATCGGCTCCGCCGCGGCGCCCCCTGAACGGCTTGAGTGGGGGGCAAGAATCCAGGAGGCCAGGTCCGCGGCGAAGCCGGAAGAACAGTGTAGCGGGTCCGCGGCTCCGGCGAAAGCGCGCGGCACCCCGCACCTCCGGCTCGGTCCGGTTCGGAACGGACACGCTCGGCGCGTCGCCTGGCGTCTCGCGCCCGGTCGCGGCCGGCCGGGGCGCGGGCCACGAGCAGAGCGCGGCTCGCTCGAGCTCCGGATCGAGCGCGGCCTGCGTTCCGGCCATCCGGACGGCGGGATGATCCAGGCTCCCCCGCGCAGTCGCCGTGGACGACACTTGTTCTTTTCCTTCTACTTCTACCTGTCGCCCCCTGGACGGCTCTCCTCCGACGAGCGGTCAGGAGGCCTGGCTCCGATGGCCTCGAGGAGCCGAGGGTCGAGGGCCACGCCGGCCCGCGCCGCGTCTTGCGCTGCGCGGGGGGCCTCCCCGAGCTCTCCGAGCGAGGCGAGGGCGACGACCAGATTCGCCCAGCAGGCCGCGTGGCCCGGCCTGCGCGCGAGGGCCTCCCGCAGCGGCCCGAGGGCCTCCCGGGCGCGACCTGAACGGATCAGGATCGCCGCCAGGTTTCCCGCCGACTCGGCCTGGCCCGCGTCGAGGGCGAGCGCCCTGCGATAGGAATCCTCCGCCTCCGCCAGGCGGCCCCGAGCTTCGAGGACGACGCCGAGGTTGTACGAGCAACTGACGCACCCCGGATCTCTCGAGAGCGCCGTACGGAGCAGCTCCTCGCTTCCGCGGAGATCGCCCGCCCGCTTCGCCTCCGAAGCGAGGTTGGCGAGCGAGCCTGCCTCCTCCGCTCGGGCGAGATCCCCGAAGGGGGCCGCGACGGAGACGAGCGCCGCGGCCAGCGCCGCGGCCAGCGCGAGAGGCAGCCGTCCGGGGCGCGCTCGGGAAAAGGCGGTGTGGACGAGCCGCGCCGCGCCCACCCCGGCGGGGACCGACAGGAGAAGCGCCAGCGGCAGGCGGTAACGGCTCGACGCGTAGTAGGCGACCGGCGCCACGGCCGAGGCGGCCGCGGCGGCCCACAGCTTCGATCCCCCGGTGCTCCGGAACCCGACGAGGATCACCGCGGCCACGGCGAGACCGAGAAGCGCCGCGAACGGGAGGGGGGCGACGAACCTCCACGGGTTCCGATCGAGCGCGGCATTGTAGTCGAGACCGTGCTCGCGGTTGTCGAGGAGAAGCCACAGCCGCCGCCCGAGAAGTGCCGCGGTCCCCCACGGGTCCGCCGCCCTCGCCCGCAGCGCCTGAGCCGCCCACCAGCGGTCCGCCTCGACCTCGTCGAGCTCGCGTCCGGTCCTCGCGCGCGCCGCCTGAGTCGCCTCCTGCCGCTGCGTGTCGAGCCGGCCGGACAGCCCCTCCGCAGGCGTGTAGATGCCGAGGGCGCCCGGGCC
>JBBIHW010000414.1:0-2522 GCA_037446795.1 Acidobacteriota bacterium | reverse complement strand
ACACGGTCCACGCGCCCGGCGAGCTCGCCCGCGTCGAGGCGCGCCGCCACCCAGCAGACGCGATCGAGCTCGCGCTGCGCCCAGCGTACGGGCAGGCGCCACGGAACATCCGCTGTGCGCTCCCAGAGCCGCTCGACGGAGTTCAGTCCCTCGGGCGCGCGACCGATGACGTTGAGGCCGAGCCGCAGGACGCCCATGCGGGCGCGCGAGGCGAGGACCTGAAAGCTCACGGCGAGGACGCCGCGACCCGGGTGCGCCCGCGCGGCCGGCCGGTAGAAGCCTGCGGCGACCTGCCCGAGCAGCTCGCAGCGCCGCGCGTCGTGGAACGGGCGCAGCAGGCGTCTGCGCAGCGCACCCGCCTCCTCCACGAGGACGACGAAGGCTGGAGGCTCCTCGTAGAGGCGGTCCACCTCGGGATGCCGCCGCTCGAGGCAGACCTGCGCGAGGTCCTCCCATTGGGGCAGCCCCGTCGGACCGTAGCCGGTGAACACGTGCCGGCAGGTCGGCGGCTCCGAGTGGACGCAGCCGGCCCCGCCGCACTTGTGGCAGAAGGCGCGACCGGGGCGGAAGACCGCGGTTTGCTCAAGCGCGTCCTCGACCAGCCGGTCGAGCCGGCCGGCGATCTCCGCGGCGAGCCGGGAGGGGCGCGAGCGGGCCGCGCCGAGGCGCAGAGGGATCCTGAGCTCGAGGCTCCTCGAAGCCCCCTCGACGATGTGGCCCCCGGGCTTGCGGGCGAGCACCTCCCGCGCGAGCCGCTCGATCGCGGAGGCTGCGACCTCTGCCAGGTTCAGGATCCGGTCCTTCATGGCCCGCCGTGCTCGAGGTCCACGACGACCTCGGTCTGCCTGCCGCCTTCGATGACCGCCGGGCCCGCTCGGCCGTCCCGGTAGCCCTCCGCCTTCCCCGTGACGACGACCTCTCCGGGCTCGAGCGGGAGACGGACGCCCGCCGCATTGGCCTGCACGGGACCCTTCCTGGCCCCGGTCGAGTAGGTCACGAGGACCTCGCCCCTGGGGATCGGCTCCCCGGTCCGCGCGTCGCGCAGGCGCACCCATAGCCAGGCCGCGCGCCGCAGGACGATCGGGGCGGCCTGGTCCACGGCGGCGACCTTCAGGGGGAGGTACCCCTTCGCCGAGATCCGAACGGCGGGGAGCGTCGTGGGCATGAGCCTGTAGGCGCCGTGCTCGTCCGTCTCCACGCAGAGGCCCTCGAGCTCACCGCCCACAAGGATGCAGGCGCGCGCTCCGGCGATCGGCCGGCCCTCGGGGTCCACCACGACGCCGCTCGCCGCGGCGGCAACGAGGACGGAGCCCGCGAGAACCGAGGCCGACCCGAGAAGGGAGCGAAGGACTCGCAGGCTCACCGTCCCTGTCTCACCGACGGGAGCGAGCGGCCACCGCCCCGCCATCGCCGCCGGGCCCACGAGCGTTCGCGATCCGGCACCATGCGGCGGCCCTTTCGGAAACGGGAGCACCATTGTCCTCCAGCGACGTTCGCGGCGCCACGATCGCGAGGGCCTCCCCGGCCGACCCGCCTCCCGAGCGGCCGCCCGCCCCTCGGGCCTGGCAGGCCTGCCTTCCCTTTTGCACCGGAAGTAGTAGTATGGCGCACGGTTGGGCGGCCGTGGCAGGGCCGCCGCCTTTTTCGATGGTGCGTGGATGGTCCGCCCCCCGGAAGAGGGGGGCGGGGCAGGAAAAGGAGAAGGAAGCGTATGCGCAAGATGATGTTCGTGCTGCCGCTCGTCGCGCTGCTCGCGCTCGTGGCGGGCTGTGCCAAACCACCTCAGGCCGACATTGATGCAGCGAATCAGGCCCTGGAGTCCGCGCGGGCAGCCGGAGCCTCGGACTATGCTCCGGACTCGCTGAGAGCCGCCGAGGACGCCAAGGCCGCGCTCGAGAGCGAGCTGAGAGCCCAGGAGCAGAAGTTCGCGCTGTTCCGCTCGTACAAGAAGGCGACCGAGCTCGCCACGTCCGCCAAGGAGGCCGCGGAGAGGGCCAGCGCCGACGCGGCGGAAGGCAAGCAGCGGGCGAGGAGGGAGGCCGAGGCCCTGATCGCCGAGGCCAAGACCGCGCGCGACGAAGCCTCGACGATGCTCGAGAAAGCGCCGCGCGGCAAGGGAACCGCCGCCGACCTCGAGGCTCTCAAGGCCGACCTGAGCGGCGTGGACACGTCCATCGCCGACGCGGAGGCCGCCTTCAGCGCCGAGAGGTACCTCGAGGCGAAGTCGAAGGCCGAGGCCGCCAAGAGCTCGGCCGCGAACGTCAAGACGGCCATCGAGCAGGCGATGGAGGCGAAGAGGGCCGCCCGGAGGTAGGACCCGGTCGTTCCGGGGGCGCGGTCCCGTTCGGGGGCCGCGCCCCGCGGCGATCGGCGTGGAGCTGCGGCGCCTCGAAGATCGCCCCGGGGCTGGCCGCTCGCCCGCGCCTCCTCTAAATTGACAGCGCGATGCGCTTTCTGCGGATCTGGCGCGACCCGGTGAGCGCCGAGCCAGGGGCTCGCCGCTGGCTTCTCGCGGCCAGCGC
>JBBIHW010000413.1:0-2535 GCA_037446795.1 Acidobacteriota bacterium | reverse complement strand
TTACCACACGGAGGCTTTTGTGTGTCCAGCTTTTTCGTGAATTTTCCAGGCTAAGGTACATAGTTAGCGGCTCGCCTGGAGTTCTACGGGAACGGGGCGCCCTTTTCCACGAGCGGAGTCGAAGGTGAGAGCGGGAACGCCGGCAAAGCCACGCCGCGTGTACGTGACGGGGCTCGGCCCGCTCACCGCCATCGCCCACGGGGTCGCGGACTTCTGGAAGGCCCTCCTGGAAGGTCGCACGGGCACCCGCGCCGTGTCGCTCTCCTGGGCCAGCGGCTGGGACTACAGGAGCCGCATCGGCGCCCCGGTCGAAGACCCGCCTCCCGAGCGGGCGAACCTGACCGGCCGGGAAGCCCAGCTCGTGGATCCGGCGACCCTGTACGCGCTCGCTGCGACGGCCATGGCCCTCGAGGACGCAGGCCTGGAGGTGCGCCCCGAGGACGACAAGCGCCGGCAGTTCCGCGTCGAGGGCGTGGATCCGGAGCGGGCCGGGGTGATTCTGGGCACCGGCATCGGCGGGCTGACCACCCTCGAAAGGTCCCACCGCCTCTGGGTCTGCAAGGAGCGCACGACGGGAACCGCCCGCTTCAGCCTCCCGATGCTGATCCCCAACGCGCTGCCGGCGCAGGTGGCCATGAAGTACGGCTTGCGGGGGGAGTGCAAGGCGGTGGTGACCGCTTGCGCCGCGGGCACCATGGCGATCGGGGACGCGTACCGGCTTTTGCGGGACGGGGAGCTCGACCTGGCGATCACGGGCGGGGTGGACAAGACCCTGTCCGACTTCGACGGTTATTCCATGTTCGGGTTCGACATGTTGAAGACCCTGTCCTCGCGCAACGACGACCCCGAGCACGCCTCGAGACCGTTCGACGCGGGGCGAGACGGGTTCGTTCTCGGGGAGGGCGCGGGCGCCCTGGTTCTGGAGACCGAGGAGCATGCCCGCGCGCGGGGCGCTCGTGTCTACGCCGAGGTCGCGGGGTACGCAGCCACCTGTGACGCGTTCTCGATGGTGCAGATGGACCCGAGCGGGGAGCAGCTCGTCCGGGTCATGGACCGCGCGATCCGCTCCGCGGACATCGCTCCTCGAGACGTCGTGTACGTGAACGCCCACGCGACCTCCACGCGGGCGGGCGACGCGCAGGAGGCCGGGGCCCTGCGGCGCGTCTTCGGGCGCTCGGTCTGGGACGTGCTGGTCAACTCCACCAAGGCCATGATCGGGCACACGATCGGTGCCGCCGGGGGGATCGAAGCGATCGTCACCGCGCTCTCCCTGGCCAACGCCCTCGTCCATCGGTGCGTGAACCTGGAGAAGCCGGATCCCGAGTGCGAGCTCGCGCTGCCGCTGGAGAACCGTCCCATCCGGCCTCTCGCCGCGATCTCCAACTCGTTCGCCTTCGGCGGCCACAACGCGACGCTCGTGCTGCGGGCCCCCTGATCGGGCCCGGTGCCGGGCCTCCCGGTCGCGCCCTTGGCTCGGGCGGATCCGGTGCCGCGCCGCAGCGAAGGCGAGGCGCGCGACATCTACGCCGGCGACGAGGCGGAGGCCTGAGGGGTCGCGGGCAGCGGCGGCTGGGCGGGGCGTCCGGCGCGAGTCAGGAGGACGAGCCCGACGGCCGTGATCTTCAGCGCGAGCCACGTGGCCCAGCCGGCCCACGGGAAGAAGTACAGCACGGCGAACGGGAGAAAGCCCATCAGCGCAGCGCCGAGGGGCGTCAGGTCGCGCCCCATGGCGCGCCCGAGACGCCGCCCGATGTAGTGGAAGATCCCGGCGAGACCCAGCCATTTGAGCACCGTGAAGGCGAACAGGACGATCGGGATCCCGACGATCGTGATGCACACGAGGACCAGCGCCGCGATCAGGGCCAGGTAGCCCAGGATCCCCACGAAGAAGCCCTGGACGAACCGGACGGGCGTTTCCTCTCCGATTCGGACGACCCGCTCGGGCACGAGCACCACCAGCACCACGAGCCCCACGACGAACAGGACGAGGTCCAGGATCTTCCCCCAGAAGAACAGCCAGCCGAAGAACCCCAACGGGAGCCACGGCAGGAAGGAAAGGGACTTCCAGCCGATGGCAGGCAGGCCGACGTTGAAGACCTGGCCTCGAACCTCCGCCCCGGTGCGGTCGAGGTGGCCGCCGACGTTCACGAGGTCCCCGCGCACCTCCGCTCCCTCCTCGAGCTTCATGCGCGAGGCGATGCCGACGACGTCGCCCGCGGCGTGCCCCTTGAGCTCGAGGCTTCCGGCGATGACGACGACGTCTCCCTGGACCGTCCCCTCCACGAGCGCACGGGCGCCGATGCAGACCACGTCCCCTTCGACCGTCTCCTCGGGGCCGACGGTGACGTTCGATCCGATGCCGACCTTGTCCCGCCTCTCCACGCGGGCTTTCGAGCGAGCCTGGTCCCCGGCTCGCTCGCCCGGCCTCGCGGCGGAGTCTGCCGGGGGAGACCCCTGCTCGGCTCCTCCCGCGCGGGCGAGCAGCCCGCCCGCGAGAACGAGGGACGCGAGGAAGACCGTCACGAGGCTCGCGGA
>JBBIHW010000412.1:0-2541 GCA_037446795.1 Acidobacteriota bacterium | reverse complement strand
GAGTGCGCCTGCGCCGAGCGGAGGCCGCTCGCGGAGCGGCCGCAGCACGTCAATCCGCGGCTCCCTCGTGCCGAGCGGGGCGAACCGGTGGAGAAGAGCGAGGCCCGGGACCCCGGCGATCATCGTGGCCCAGAAAAAGGGCGCCCAGCCGACGGCGTGGACCGCGAAGCCGCAGATCGGCCCCGAGACGATCCTCGGCACGCCGAACAGGCTCGAGAACAGGGCGTACTGGGTGGCCGAGAACCGCTTCTGCGTCATCCGCAGGAGCAGCACGGAGAAGGCGCCCGATCCCATCCCCTGCGTGAGCGTCTCGAAGGCGACGGCACCGTACATGAGCGGCCGGTTGACGCCGGCCGAGGCGACGAGGACGTAGCCCAGGTTCGAGAAGATCTGCAGCAGCCCGAAGATCCACAGCGAGTGGCCGAGCCCGAGGGGCGTCGTGAGCACCCCGCCGAGCAAGGTCCCGAGGATCGTCGCCACGGTGCCGACGGTCGCGAGGGCCACCCCGCGGTCGAAATCGCCGTAGCCCATGTCCCTCAGGAAGGGCCGGAGGAGAGCCCCGGCCAGGTTGTCGGCGAGCTTGTAGCAGACCACGAAGGCGAGCATCTCGAGCGCCCGGTGCCGGGCGAGGAAACCGACGAAGGGATGCCAGACGGCTTCCTTGAGCGTCGCCGGACGGCCGATCCGCGCCTCGGGCTCGGGCGCCCGCGCCGCGAGCAGCATCGCCGGGACGAAGCACACCGCGAGGCCGGCGAGAACCGCCGGCCAGGAGAACGAGCCCGCCAGCGTGATGGCCAGCCCTCCCGCGGTGAACATGGCGGCCCGGTAGACGGCGGTCCTCGCCCCGACCGCGATCCCCTGCTCCTCCTTCCGGAGCACCTCGACCGCGTAGGCGTCCACCGCGATGTCCTGCGAGGCCGCCGCGAACGCGATGGCGAGGCAGATCCAGAGGATCGGCCACGGCGAGCCGCTGCGCGAGCCGGCGAGGGCGAGCGAGAGGACCAAGACGAACAGCGCGAGCTGCCAGAGCGCGATCCAGCCGCGTCGCCTGCCCAGCCCGGGCAGCGCGAACCGGTCCATCACGGGCGACCAGAGGAACTTGAACGACCACGGGGCCTGCGCCACCGTGGCGAGCCCCACGATCCGGATGTCGGCCCCCATCCCGCGCAGCCAGTCCGGCACCGCGATCCAGACGAGCCCGAGCGGAAGACCCGAAGGGAAGCCCAGCAGGGAGACGGCGGCGGTTCGCGGCGACCGGAGCGCGAGGAGCAGGGCCCGCAACCCCCGGGGCGTTCGCGACGGGGAATCGGTCACGCGGCCGAGCCTCCTTCCCGACGCGACCCCCGGCCTCGCGCGGCGGCAGAATCTATATCAGGATCACCGGCGCGGCACGGCGAACAGCGGCGGCGCACCTCATTCCGGGTCATGGCTCGTCATTCCGGCGCAAGCCGGAATCCAGTCTTCGCTTCCTGGACCCCGGCTTCCGCCCGGGGTGACGCCGCCGTCACCGTCATTCCGGCGCAAGCCGGAATCCAGTCTTCGCTTCCTGGACCCCGGCTTCCGCCCGGGGTGACGCCGCCGTCACCGTCATTCCGGCGCAAGCCGGAATCCAGCCCCGGGGGTGACATCCGAATTCAGGCTACATTGGGCCCGCGATCGGAAGCCCGATGGAAGGAAGCCGCCCGACCCCGCGCGCGCGACCGTGGGAGGCAGCCCTCGCCTTCGCGCTGCTGTCCGCCTTCCTCGTGCAGGCGGTGGCGAGCATGGCGGTCCACACCGCCACGAGCGACGAGACGTCGCACCTGCCGTCCGGCTACACGTACGTCCGGACGGGGACCATCCGGCTCAACCCGCAGCACCCGCCCCTCGTGAAGCTGCTCGCCGGGATCGCGATCCTCCCCCTCGGCCCCCGGCTCGATCTCTCGCACCCTTCCTGGACATCGGAGCCGCCCAACGAGTGGGCCTTCGGCCACGCCTTCCTGTACTCGAACGACGCGGACCGGCTCCTGGCGCTCGGGCGCCTCCCGGTGGTCCTCCTCTCGGTCCTCCTCGGCACGTTCGTCTGGCGCTGGGCGCGCGAGCTGCTCGGCGGGATCGCCGGGCTCGCGGCCCTCGCGCTGTTCGCCTTCTGCCCGGCCGTGATCGCCCACGGGCACCTGGTCACGATGGACGTGCCGCTGGCGGCCTTCACGACGATGGCGGTCTACGCGCTCAGGGCCTGGCTCCTTTGCGGGGGCGGAAGGCGCCTCCTGCTCGCGGGCGCCGCGCTCGGTCTCGTCCTCGCGACCAAGTTCTCGGGGCTGGTGATCCTCGCCGTCGAGGTCGGCATCGTGGGTCTCGCGGCCCTGCTCTCGCCGCGCGGTCCCGGTCCGAAGGGGGACGGAGGGCGGTTCCCGAGCCCGCTCGCGCCCGCCGAGCCCGCGGCGCGCTTGCGGGCCGCCGTGGCCGGCTGTGCCGCGCTGGTCGGGACGGCCTTCGCCGTCGTCTGGGCCGCCTACCTCTTCCCGATGGAAGCCCTCTTCTACTGGAAGGGGATGCTCC
>JBBIHW010000411.1:0-2549 GCA_037446795.1 Acidobacteriota bacterium | reverse complement strand
GCGCGGCGCGGCCGAGTGGCCGCGCAGCGCGGCGGCGCGGCGCCGCGGCCCCCTTGTCTCGACCGCGCACCCCCCCGCGCGCGCGGGCCGCGGCGAGGCGGCCTCGATGCGGCTCGCCGAGGCGGGGGCGCTCGCCGGCTTCGAACCGAACCGCCGCGGCGCCCTCTGGGCGGTCCGTGGCGCCGCGCGCCTGCCGCGCGCGAGGATGCGCGCGAGGTGGGAAGAGCGGTCGCCCCGGTTCGAGCCGCTCGACCTGTTCGAGTCCATTCGCTGGGACTACCGATCGGCTGGCCACAGCCCGCGCGGCCACCCGCTCGAGCCCCTCCGCGAGATCCTGCGCTCTTGCCGCCTGCCCGACGCGCGGACGGTGCAGGCGACGCCGCACGGCCGGCGCGTCCGCTACGCGGGGCTCGTGATCTGCCGGCAGCGGCCCGGAACCGCGTCGGGAACCGTCTTCCTGACCCTCGAGGACGAGACCGGCTTCGTGAACGTGGTGGCCTGGAGCCGCGTCTACGAGACCCACCGGACGCTGGTGAACACGGCGAGCCTTCTCGGCGTGACCGGCAAGGTGGAGGCCCGCGACGGCATCGTCCACGTCGTCGCCGACTCGTTCTGGCTGCCGAGAGCAGTCCGTCCGCCGGCCTCCGCCCCGAGCCACGACTTTCACTGACCGCCGGGACAGGGCGGCTCGGCCTCATCGTGCCCCGGGGGCGCGTCGGGGTGGGTCGAGCTGAAGACGTCCAGGAACACCTCCCAGACGGTTCGGCCTTGACCGATCCTGTGCGATCGCTTTCATTGGTGCCGGAGCCGGGATTCGAACCCGGACTCCCTTCCGGGAAGGGGATTTTAAGTCCCCCGCGGCTACCTGTTTCGCCACTCCGGCCGTCGGGTTCATTCTATGCGACTGGCCACATCGAGGGGCGGGCGCGCACCGAGCCGGGAGAGCCGGAGTCCACCCGCCCCAAGAGGCCGGATTGTGTGTCCGCAGGTCCAGGTTCTTCCCTCGGAGAAGTTTGTGACCTCCCCCAGCGAGGCCCCACCGAACATTGGGGCGTGGTGCTATACTCGTGCCGTTGTGGTCGCTAATCGTCCAAGGAGGTGGCCGTGGCCGTTCGCAGACGCAGTCGCGCTTCTCGACACATTGCCGCAATCAGACGCTCCGTAAACGCCCTGGCGACATCCATCCGTCGCCTGGCTCCCGTGATCCGGGAGCTCGAGAGAGCGGCCAGAACGCCGCGCAAAGGAGCACCCAAAAGAAGGTTGAAGCTATCGCCGGCCCGCCGTGCGGCATTGAAGCTCCAGGGCCAGTACATGGGCTACCTGCGGCAGCTCAGGGATCGGCAGAAGCAGCAAGTCAAGAGCGTCAGGCAGACAAAGGGTCTCCGTTCGGCCATCGCACTGGCACGGCGGCTGGCCAAGGGATAGCTGGCCACCGGGGACGAGCGGCGCGGGCGCTCGGGGTTTTCTCGCTCTGCACCGGGCCCCCCTGACGCGCTGACGTCTCGAGCCGAGCGAGGCACGGCACCTGGCGTCCCGGCAGCGGTGAGGCGTTCAGGTCTCGCTCGGGGGGGGGGTGTCCGCCCGGGACTTGTCGGCCCGGGGCTCTCATCTTGAGATAAGCCCGTTCATCTGTCTGAACCGATGGGGTATATTCTCACCCGGCTCGAAGGGGCGGGGTGTGGACCGCTACGAGAAAGTCCGCCTGCTCGGGGAGGGGGGAAGCGGCCGTGTGTGGCTGGCGAGGGATCGGCTGCGCGGTGGCGGGTCGGTCGCCCTGAAGGAGCTGTCCAACGCGAGTCGCGGCCGCGAAGAGGCCATGAGGAGGGAGTTCGTCACTCTCTCCAGCTTGCGTCACCCCGGTGTGGCCGAGGTGTTGGAGCTCGATGCGGACCCCGACACCGGCCTTCCCCGGTTCTCGCTCGAGTACGTCGAGGGCAGCGACTTCGTGTCGGCCGCGAGGCGGGAAGGTGCGCAGGCGCTCCTGGACCTCACGGCCGAGGCGTTGCAGGCGCTTGCCTTTCTCCACGATTTCGGGCTCATCCACCGCGACCTGAAGCCCGCGAACCTGCTCGTGCGGAACAGGCCGAGACTGGGCTTTCGCCTCGTCGTCCTGGACTTCGGGCTCGCGATGCGGGGAGGCGTGGAGCATGGGGAGGGGTCGGGCTTCGCGGGGACGCTCCCGTACGTGGCGCCGGAGCTGTTCGGAGGAGCCGCGGCGGACCGGCGGTCCGATCTCTATGCCCTCGGCATCGTCGTGCACGAGTCCGTGCACGGACGACCGCCGTACTTGCCGAAGGAGGGGAGTCGGGACATCGCCTCGTTCGTCGAGGCGGTGCGGCAGGGGCGGAGGGCGCGGCCGGCTGTGCCGCCCGGGTTGCCGGAGGGCCTCGGGGCGTGGATGGAGGACATGATCGCCGTGGACCCCGGGTCGCGACCGGCGGGCGCGGCGGAGGCGCTGGCGCGGCTGAACGCGGCATGTGGCACGGACTATCGCGTGGACACGGCCGCCGAGCGGCGGGCGAGGCTCGTGAGCGGCGCCCCGGTCGGGC
>JBBIHW010000410.1:0-2565 GCA_037446795.1 Acidobacteriota bacterium | reverse complement strand
GCGGGCGCCCGCGAGGGCGAGGGCGGCCCCGACGCCGCGAGCCGTCCCCCCGGCCCCGGCGATCGCGACCCGGGCGCCACGAAGCTCGATCGCACGAGCGAGCAGGTCGGCTGCCGCAGGCCCGTCGGTGTTGTATCCCGTCCAACCGTCTTCCCCGACGAGGACCGTGTTCACGGCGCCCGAGACGCGGGCCACGTCGTCCGCGAGCCGGCAGCAGCGGGCCGCGTCCTCCTTGAGAGGGATCGTCACCGCGAACGCCTCGACGCCGAGAGGGCCTGCGGGCCCGAGAAGGGCTCTCACCTCGTCGAGCCCGCGGGCCTCGATCGGGAAGTAGACGGCCTCGATCCCCGCCTCCCGGTACGCGGCGGCGTGCATGGCGGGCGACGGGCTCTCCGACACGCCGCTGCCGACCAGAGCGAACCGCCGGGTCGCCGGACCGATGGACAGCACGTCGTAGAGGTCGAGCAAGTCGGACGCGGTCAGCTGCCCCTCGGCGCTCTCGAGCCCGGGGGCGACGGACCCGTAGGTCGCCCAGGAACCCCAGGACGGCGCCAGGATCCTCGTCGGCTGTCCCGCGAGCCCCAGGGCGAAGCAGGCGAGGGGCCTTCCCTCCGCGCGCGCCACCTCGAGAAGCTCCCGCACGGCGGCGACCTCCGAGGGGCTTTCGGCCCGCGGCACGATCTTCAGGCGCGCGGCCGGTGTGGCCGCCATGGCCCGGTAGAGCGGGATCAGCTCGTCGGCTCGGCACCGGGCACCGTGATGGGAGAGGATCACGCGGCGCGCGTGCGCGCTCCAGGCGAGCCGCGCGAGGGGACCGGCGAGCTCGACGTCAATGAACGCGGCACCCGCGCTCAGGCCGGCGCGCAGGCGCTCCCACTGCTCCTCCGCTCCGCCCGTGAAGCGGCCTCCCTGGCCGGCCGAGCGGACGGTCACGATCGCGGGCCGGGGCGACCGGCGGACCAGGGAGTCCACCTCCCCGGGCGCGAGCTCGTCGGCGCGGATCTCCACGAGGTCGCACCGGGCGGGGACACACTCGAGCGCCCGTGCCGCGGCCCCGGCGTCCGCCGCGAGGATCGAGAAGACGACAGCGGAGCCCACGGCCGCTCAGAGGACCGACAGCGGATCCACGTCCACGCGAAGGGCCCGCCGCGGGAGCTTGCCCTCGACCCTCGAGAGGGCACCCGAGACCGCCTCCACGAGCCTGCGGCGGCCGGCGGAGCGGAGGAGGATCTGCTCGCGGTAGAGGCCGCGAATCCTCTCGACGGGCGCGGGGCCGGGGCCGGTCAGGATCAGCTTCTCCCCGCCCGACTCGCGCAGCGCGGCCGCGACCAGCTCGGCCCAGGCGCGCGCCTTCGAAGGCTCCTTGTCGGTCACGATCAGGCGGACGAGGGCGGACACGGGAGGGTATCGCAGGGCGCGGCGGAAGCCCAGCTCCCGCTCGTAGAAAGCCTCGTAGTCCTGCGCCGCAGCCTCCCGGAGGACCGGGTGGTCCGGGTCGAAGGCCTGCACCACGACCTCGCCGGGCAGCTCGCCGCGGCCGGCGCGGCCCGCCATCTGGGTCAGCAACTGAAACGTCCTCTCCCCCGCCCGGAAGTCGGGCAGCCCGAGCGCCTGATCCGCCGAGAGCACCCCCACGAGCGTCACCCGCGGGAAGTCGTGGCCCTTGGCGATCATCTGGGTCCCGACCAGGATGTCCAGCTCGCCGCGCTCGAACTGACGAAGCAGCCTCTCCTGCGCGCCGCGGCGTCGGACCGTGTCCCGGTCCATGCGCTCGATCCGCGCCTCGGGGAACGCGCGCCGCAACTCGTCCTCGCTCCTCTCGGTCCCCTCGCCCACCTCTCGGAGGCCCTGCGACCCGCAGGCCGGGCAGGCGTCGGGCCGGCGCCGCTCGATACCGCACACGTGGCACCGCAGCCTCCCCGCCGCGCGGTGCCAGGTGAGCGAGAGGGCGCACCGCGTGCAGCTCATGCGGACACCACAGCTCGGGCAGAGGAGCGCTGCCGCCCAGCCGCGGCGGTTGCGCAGGATCAGGGCCTGCTCGCCCCGGCCGAGGCAGCGCCCGAGCGCCTCCTCGAGCGCGCGCGAGACGGGGCGGATCGCCCCCGTCTCGCGGAACTCGCGCCTCATGTCCACGATCCGCACGACGGGAAGCGGCCGCTGCTCGACGCGGCCGCCGAGCCGCAGCAGGCCGTAGCGGCCGCGCCGGGCGTGATGGAACGATTCGAGCGAGGGGGTCGCCGATCCCAGCAGCAGCACCGCTCCCTCGCCGCGGGCGCGGACGACGGCCAGGTCGCGCGCGTGGTAGCGCGGGGTCTCCTCCTGCTTGTAGGAGCCGTCGTGCTCCTCGTCCACGACGACGAGCCCGAGCCGGGCGACGGGCGCGAAAACAGCCGAGCGGGCCCCGACGACGACCCTGCACTCGCCGCTTCGGATCCGGTCCCAGGCGGCGCGCCGCTCCGGACGGGGCCGGCGCCACCGCCGTCCCGCCCTCCCCTGGCGTGAGGCCGCCCGCCCGCCCGCCCGCCCGCGGGGGGGGCGTCCTGCCGCGTGGTACACTGGAGCCCG
>JBBIHW010000409.1:0-2568 GCA_037446795.1 Acidobacteriota bacterium | reverse complement strand
CTCCCGCTCGATGGCGCGAGCGCGGCCTTCGCGCTGCCGCCCCTCGAGCTGCTGAACGAGCCGCGACCCCAGCAGGGCGACGAGCAGAGGGCGCTCCTCGCTCGCGCCCAGCAGCTCGCGGAGAAGTGCCGCGAGTTCGCCGTGGAGGGCCAGGTGGTGGCGATCCATCCGGGCCCCGTCGTCACCACCTTTGAGTTCAAGCCGGAGGCCGGGGTCAAGTACAGCAAGATCACGGCCCTCGGGTACGACCTGTGCCTGGCCCTGAAGGCCGAGTCCGTGCGCATTGACCGGATGCCCGGCCGCTCCACGGTCGGCATCGAGGTGCCGAACCTGCACCAGGAGACGATCTACCCGAGAGAGCTGCTCGGTTCGGAGCGGTTCCGGCACGCTCGCTCGAAGCTCGCCCTCGCCCTGGGGAAGGACATCTCGGGCGACGTGTTCGTGGCCGAGCTCGACCGCATGCCGCACCTGCTGATCGCGGGGGCGACCGGGGCGGGGAAGTCGGTCTGCCTCAACGGGATGGTGGCGAGCATCCTGTACAAGGCCACGCCCGACGACGTCCGGTTCATCTTCATTGACACCAAACGGATCGAGCTCGGGCTGTGGGCGGACATCCCGCACCTTCTCGTTCCGGTGGTCACGGACCCCAAAGCCGCCTCCACCGCCCTCAAGTGGGCGGTGCGGGAGATGGAAAGCCGCTACCGCAAGCTCGCCTCGGTCGGCGTCCGCAACATCGAGCAGTTCAACGCGGCGCTCGAGGCCGAGCCCGGCCGCACGATGACCGACGATCGCACCGGCCAGACCGTGCGACTGTCGCGGCTCCCCTACATCGTGATCGTCATTGACGAACTCGCCGACCTCATGATGGTCTCCTCCGCCGACGTGGAGGAGTCCGTGATGCGACTCGCCCAGATGGCGCGCGCCACCGGCATCCACCTGATCCTCGCCACGCAGCGGCCCTCCGTGGACGTGATCACGGGCACCGTGAAGGCCAACTTCCCCGCGCGGATCGCCTTCCGCGTCTCCCAGAGGGTGGACTCCCGGACGATCATCGACCAGCAGGGGGCGGAGCACCTTCTCGGTCGCGGCGACATGCTGTTCCTGCCGCCGGGGTCGGTGCGGCCGATCCGCCTCCACGGAGGCTACATCACGGAGCCGGAGCTGAACCGCATCGTCGCGTTTCTCAAGAAGCAGGGCCGGCCGGTCTTCGACGAGTCGGTCCTGCGGGAGCCGGAGGAGCAGCGGGCGGGCCAGGAGCCCGCCGGGGAGACGGACGCCATGTACCTGGAGGCGGTGCGCCTGGTCCTCCAGGAGCGCTTCTGCTCGATCACCCTGATCCAGCGGCGCCTGCGGCTCGGCTACGCGCGGGCGGCGCGCATCGTGGACACCATGGAGCAGGCCGGCATCGTCGGTCCCGCGGACGGGAGCAAGCCTCGAGAGGTGCTCGCCGGACCCGAGATCCTGGAGACGCTCGAGGCGCACAGGTAGTGGTCTCGGGATCGCCGTACGGTCCTGCGCCGAGGGGCCGCCGGCGAGCGGGCGCGCCCGCGGCCGCCGCCGTCCTCGCCGCCGCGATCCTCCCCTACGTCCCCTCGCTCGGGGCCGGCTACGTCCAGGACGACCATGTCGCCGTCGAGTCGAACCCCGTCGTGGCGCGCGGCGACCTCTCGGAGATCCTGACGAGCAGCTACTGGAAGGGGGCGGAAGGCGACGACCGCAGCCTCTACCGGCCGGTCGCGGTCCTGAGCTGGGCCGTGGAGAGGAAGGCGGCCAGGGGGCCGAACGCGGCGGTCTCGCACGCCGTGAACGTCCTCCTCCACGCCGTGGCCAGCCTGCTGCTCCTGCGGCTGGCGGTCGCCTCGGGCACCTCGCTCGGGGCGGCCGCGGCGGCGGCCGTGCTGTTCGCCGCCCACCCCGGCCATTCGGAGGCCGTCCTGAGCATCGTCGGAAGGGCGGAACTGCTGGCGGGGCTGTTCGTTCTCGGCGCGCTCGTCGTTCACGGCGGCGCCGACTCGCCCGCGAGCTCGCCGGCGCGGCTCAGGAGCTGGGCCGCTGCCGTTCTCGTCTTCCTCGCCGTGGCCTCGAAGGAGGTCGCCATCGTGGCGCCCGCGCTCATGGTGGCCTGGGACGCGCTGCTGCGGCCCTCGAGGACCCTGCGCCCGCGGCTGCTCGAGCGGGCGGGCGCCTTCTACCCGACCGGCCTCGCGGTGGCGGTCTTCGTCGCGCTCAGGACCCGCGCGCTCGAGGCCTTCCCGGCACTCCAGCGCGTCCATCCCGCGGACAACTACCTCGTGTCGCTCGAGGGCGCCGACCGCCTCGCGGGCGCGCTCGCCGTGGCCTCGCAGTGGATCGTCGCGCTGGCCTTCCCGGTGCGGCTCGCGGCCGACTACTCGGGCCACTCGATCGAGCCCCCGGGCTCCGTGCTCTCGCCCCGCGTCCTCGCCGGAGCGCTCCTGCTCGCCTCCGCCCTGGCGCTCGCTGCGGCACCGGCGGCCCGCCGCGAGCCCGCACCGGGGACCCGCCTCGCCTCCTTCGCCTCGCTCCTGTTCCTGCTTCCGTACCTCGTGG
>JBBIHW010000408.1:0-2584 GCA_037446795.1 Acidobacteriota bacterium | reverse complement strand
AACTATAGTTCGACGGAACGGTGTATGGGGATACGCCGTTCCGTGTAATATGGGTGCGGCCTCCAAGCCGAACCCAACGGATCGCCAGCGGTCATCAGCGGTTCGAGCTTCATGAACCGCGGGTCCATCGTTGCGACCCACGAACCTTGTTGCGAACGTGGCATCACCCCCCTCCCTTTTCCTCGATCCATCGGGCCCGCCGGCCCCCAAGCTCCCCCCGCACGGCCGCATGGTACCCCCCCCACTGCCGGTCGGCGGGGCTCAGGAGCCCCGGGGCTCCACGGTTCAGGACGTGCGTATGGATCGTCGTGGTGCTCACGTCGCGGTGGCCGAGCGGTTGCTGCACGGTCCGGATGCCGTAGCCGTCCTGGAGCAGGTGGATCGCGAAGGACTGCCGCAGCGTGCGGAAGCTCGCTGGCTTGGAGATCCCGGCCTCGCGGCGCCCCCCTCCAAGAGGTGGCGGTTCCGAGAGCGCCCGTGCGGGGTGTCGGCGGGCGCGGGCTGGTGCTTGCGCCTCGCACCTGGAGGGATCGGGAAGACGACTCGGCTGCGAAGGCGAGGGCTTCCATGCTCTGCCGCCCCAGGGCGAAAGCGCTCGAACCTGGTCGGAGTGTATCGAGGCCGTCGCGGAAACGTCAACATCGCCTCTTGAGAGGAAGCGGCGCGAGGGCGCCCGAGGAACGGCGGCTCGCGCAGCGCGTCGTGGCGGGGCAGAATCTTGAGGCCGGAAGGAGTCGGGAGCGGCGCCGGCTTCCGACCGGAGGTGGCATGAACCTTCGCTTCCTCGCGGCCGGAGCCTTCGCGGTGGGGATCGCCCTGTCCGCAGCCATCGCGGGCTCGGCTCCGCCGGAGGGCGCCTCTCTCCTCGGCCGGCCCTCACCCGATTGGCCCGACCTGCCGTGGGTTCAGGGAGGCCCGTTGCGCCTTTCGGGCCTCCGGGGCAAGGTCGTCCTCGTCCGCTTTTTCACAGGGCGTGACTGCCCGTACTGCAGCGCCACCGCTCCGTCGCTCTCGGCTCTCGCGGAGGAGTTCGGACCGAAGGGCCTGGTCGTCATCGGCATCTACACCCCGAAGCCGGCGCCCCGGCGGACGTCGGTCGCCGAGGTCCGCCGCGTCGCGCAGGCCTACGGATTCCGGTTCCCGGTCGCGGTGGACGCCGACTGGCGCGCCCTGCGCCGGCTGTGGCTCGACCGGGTGCCCGGGGCGAGCTTCACATCGGCCTCGCTCCTCCTGGATCGTCGCGGGGTCGTCCGCCACGTCCATCCGGGGGGAGTCTTCTCGATGGACTCCTCCGACCCGAAGGCGAGACGAGACTACGAGGCGCTGCGCGCCGCGATCGCCGCCCTCGTCGAGGAGCCCGGGCCCGGCTCCGCTGCCGGCGCCTATAATGGCGCCCCCCGCGAGCGCCGGAAGCGGGGCGGCGGGCGAGACGGGCGGGGCGAACGGCGTTGGAATGCGTCACGTGCCGGAAGACCGAGTCCGAGGTCGGGCTCCACAAGTGTCCGATCTGCTTCAAGCACTACTGCGACGAGCACGCCTACACGATGAGCGGGCGCGCCTTCTGCAGCCAGTTCTGCGCCGAGTACTTCTTCTTCGGCGAGGAGGATTGACGTGTTCCCGGTCACGCGGCCGAGACGCCTGAGGCGAACCCCGCTGCTGCGCGAGCTCGTCCGCGAGACCGCGCTCGCGCCCTCGGACCTGGTCTACCCGCTGTTCGTCCGGAAGGGCCGGGGCGTCCGCGAGGAAATCGCGGCCATGCCCGGCAACTTCCACTTCTCTCCGGACCGACTCGTCGAGGAGGTCGCCTCGGCCTGGGAGGACGGCGTGCGGGCCGTGATCCTGTTCGGCATCCCGGACCGCAAGGACGACGCGGGGAGCGAGGCGTGGGACGACGAGGCCGCCGTGCAGCAGTCGGTGCGGCAGCTGCGCGCGGCGCTGCCGGACCTCGTCGTGATCACCGATGTGTGCCTCTGCGAGTACACGAGCCACGGCCACTGCGGCGTCGTCCGCGACGGGCAGGTGCTCAACGATCCG
Source organism: Acidobacteriota bacterium (assembly GCA_037446795.1). Taxonomy (GTDB): domain Bacteria; phylum Acidobacteriota; class Polarisedimenticolia; order Polarisedimenticolales; family JBBIHW01; genus JBBIHW01. The sequence continues at coordinate 550 of JBBIHW010000408.1, read as the reverse complement.
ACGCTCGAGCTGCTCGCACGCGCCGCCGTCTCGCACGCCCGGGCAGGCGCCGACGCCGTCGCCCCGTCGGACATGATGGACGGGCGCGTCGGGGCGATTCGCCAGGCGCTCGACCGGGAGGGCCTCGCCGACACCCTGATCCTCTCGTACGCGGCCAAGTACGCGTCGGCCTTCTACGGGCCCTTCCGGGAGGCCGCCGGGTCGGCCCCCCAGTTCGGCGACCGCCGCTCCTACCAGATGGACCCGGCCAACGCCGACGAGGCGCTGCGCGAGGTGCGGCTCGACCTCGAGGAGGGGGCCGACATCGTGATGGTCAAGCCCGCGCTCGCCTACCTCGATGTCGTCCGGAAGGTGAAGGACGCGTTCCGGGTCCCGGTGGCCGCCTACAACGTGAGCGGCGAGTACTCGATGCTCGTGGGCGCCGCCGAGCGCGGGTGGATCGAGCGGGAGCGGGCGATCCTCGAGGTCCTGACCTCGATCCGTCGCGCCGGGGCCGACCTGATCCTGACCTACCACGCGCGGGAAGCCGCGCGGCTGCTCCGGTAGGACG
>JBBIHW010000407.1:0-2613 GCA_037446795.1 Acidobacteriota bacterium | reverse complement strand
AGCGAGGACGACCAGCGCGCAGAGGCCCAGCTCGAGCGCCGCGGCGCCGGGATCGCGCTCCACGTCCGCGAAGGGTTAGCCCGGATCGTCACCCCGGCGGAAGCCGGGGTCCAGGGTCGCGACGGCTGGATTCCGGCTGTCGCCGGAATGACGGAGGCCCGGGGTCTCGCTACGGTCCTTCATGAACAATCCGGCATGAACAATCCGGGTCAGGCCCCGGCCCCCGCCGCCCCGGACGAGCGCTCGCCGCCCTGCTCCGGCCGCTCGTAGCGCGCTCGGTAACGGTACGCGCCGTAGTAGCCATGACCGTGGAAGTCGAGGGCGTTGAAGACGACGCCGGTCGGTTTGACCCCGGCCTGCACGAGCTTCTCGACGCCGACCCGGAGCGACTCGCGGGGCGTTCTGCCGGCGCGGACGACGATGAGGGTCGCCTCGGCGGCGGCCGCGATGATCAAGGGATCGGCGACCGACAGCAGCGGCGGCGAGTCGAACACCAGGTGGTCGTAGCCCATCTCGGCGAGGCGCGGCCCGCACCGCGCGAAGATGGGCGAGTCGAGGAGTTCGGACGGGTTCGGCGGCACCGGGCCGCTCGGGAGCACGTCGAGGCCCCGGATCTGGGTGGCGACGACGAGACGGGACAGGTCCTCCTCGAGGCCCGACAGGTACGTGGTCAGCCCGCGCTCGTTCGCCACGCGAAAGACACGGTGGAGCCGCGGGCGGCGAAGATCGGTGTCGGCGATCAGGACCCGCCTGCCGAGCTGCGCGAGGACGACAGCGAGGTTGAGCGCCGTCGCGGACTTCCCCTCCTCCGGGATCGCGCTCGTGACCATGACGGTTCGGGGCGGGTGTCCCGCGCTGGACAGCAGCAGCGCCGTCCGCAGCTCGCGGTAGGCCTCCGAAGCCGCGGCGCGCCGCTCGTGGTGGGAGACGAGGTCCACGCCGGCTCCGTCGCCGAGCGCGGCCGCCTCCCGCCGGGCGAGCCGCGGCCGGTGGGAGGAGACCGGGCCGTGGCGCGGGATCACGGCCAGGGTCGGCACGGCCAGCACCCCCTCGAGCTCGCCCGGCGTCTTGATCGTGCTGTCGAGGTAGTCGAGGAAGAAGGCCGTCCCGACCCCGAGCCCGAGGCCGAGCAGCAGGCCGAGCAGGACGTTCAGCCGCACGTTGGGGCGAAACGGCGCGGTCGGGGCCCGCGCCGGGTCCACGACGCGGATGTTGCTCGACGTCGCGTCCAGGTCCTTGAGCCGGGTGGACACGGCCATCTCGTTCTGCCGGGCGATGAGGGTGTTCAGCGTCTCGCGCTTCTTCTGCACCTCGCTCTGCAGGTTCGCGTACTCGACCGCGTCGCGCTTGAGGCGCTGCGCGGCCTCCTCCTGCTGCCCGAGCAGCCCGTCGAGGTTCCGGAACTCGGCGAGGGCCCGCCGGTAGTCGGCCTCGGCCCCCGCGCGGACCTTCCTCGCGATCTCCTCGGTCTCGAGCGCGAGTCGCTCGCGCGCCTGCTCGAGCTTCGACCGGAGGTTCTTCAGGGCCGGCCAGTCTTCCTTGAAGCGGCGGGACTGCTCCGTGTAGTCCGCCTCGAGCTTCGCGTAGTCGGCCTTGAGGCGCGAGACGAGCTCGCTGCGGAGGACCTCGGGGAGTGCCTCGGCCGGAGCGTCGGCGACGGCCCGATAGGCCGCCTCCTTCTGGGCGAGGACCGTCCGCGCCTCGGTGCGCCGCTCGGCGATGTCCGATAGGGCCTTGAGGGTGATGTTGCTCGAGTCGTCTATGGTGACGATTCCCTTCACCTCGCCGTAGCCCTGAAGGCGCCGTTCGAGCTCCGCGATCTCGCGCTTGAGGGTGTCAATCTGCGCCACGAGGAACTCGGACGCCTGGTCCGAAACACTCGTGTGCGACTCCAGGTTGAACTGGACGTAGGCCTCGGCCACCGCGTTGGCGACCTTCGCCGCCAGCTCGGCGTCGGGCGAGACCCAGCTCACCAGGATGAGGTGGGAGTTGCGAACGGGGGAGACCTCGAGGCCGGCCTGCAGCCGCTTCACGGCGAGGTCCTCGGCCGACAGCTCGACCCCGCTTCGCGGGAAGGGGAGCAGGGCGCCGAGTCTCGCCCGAAGCGAGAGCGTGGAGGCGGCCGGGTCGAACAGCGGATGGCTCGTGAGGCTCGTCCTCCGGACCGCCTTCCGCGCGACGGCATCGCTCGCCAGAATCTTGTACTGCGTCTGGTAGAAGTCCTGGTAGGCGGCCCAGGAGTAGTCCACGGTCGCCAGGTCGCGGAAGGTGAGGATGTCCGGCGTCTGCCGCTCGACCTGGAGTGTCACCGTCGCCCGATAGAGCGGCGTGACGAGGAAGGAGCCGAGCAGCGCGGTCGTCGTCACCGTGGCCACGGCCAGGTAGACGGCCCAGCGCCTGCGGCGGAGGATAGCCCAGTACTCGAGAAGGTGCTTGCGCTGCTCGACGAACGCCATCGCGACCTCGACGGGCGGCGCCGAAGTATAGCCGAGGTCGGCGCCGAGCCGAGCCGGCGGGCGAGCCGCCCGCCGACAGCGGGACGTCAGCGGCCACTGCCCTCAAGCGATCCTCCGCTCGTTGCGGTACCAGGCGGCGAGGTCGGGCCTGCCGGGC
>JBBIHW010000406.1:0-2626 GCA_037446795.1 Acidobacteriota bacterium | reverse complement strand
ACAAGCGAGGGCTGACGAGCTGGATCTACGTGTACCTGGAGCCCGGGGGCGGGCGGTCCGCCGCCGCGCCCGCGGTGCGGGTGGGCCTGATCGCGCTGGCGATCGAGGCGGCGATCGTCGTCGGCTTGCGACGCCGGCGGGCGACGCGCGCACGAGCCGGGGCGGCGCACGTGGCGGGGCGCCCCATCGAAGAACAGGCGGGTTGAACCTTCCCACGGAGGACGGGATGTACAGGACGATCTACGTGCCGGTGGACAATTCGGAGCACTCGAACCGCGCCGTCGCCCTGGCGGTGGAGCTCGGCCGCGCCTTCGGCGCCCGCATGATCGGCTGCCACGTGTACGCGGCCCGCATGCACGACTACCGGTTCCGGCAGATGGAGTACACGCTGCCCGAGGAGTACCTCGAGGAGACGGAACTCGAGCGCCAGCGCCGGATCCACGACAGCCTGATCACCATGGGACTGCAGCTCATCTCGGAGAGCTACCTCGGCCCCATGGGAGCGTCGTGCCGGCAAGCGGGCCTCGAGTTCGAGCCGCGGATGATGGACGGCAAGCACAGCGCCGAGATCGTCAAGGACGTGGCCGCGGTGGATACGGACCTGATCGTGCTGGGGGCGCTCGGTATGGGACGCACCCGCGACAGCCAGATCGGCTCCGTGTGCGAGCGCGTGACGCGCCACGCCCAGCGCGACGTGCTCGTCGTCAAGCGCTTGCCGGAGGGCGACGGCGGCCCCGCGTCCGACACGATCCTGGTGGGCATCGACGGGAGCCCGCAGTCCTTCGGGGCGCTCCTCGTCGCCATCGAGCTCGCGAAAAGGTTCGGCAAGCGCGTCGAGGCCGTCGCCGTGTACGACCCGTACCTCCACTACTCGGTGTTCAGCGGCATCGTGAACGTCCTCACCGAGAGGGCGGCGAAGGTCTTCCGCTTCGAGGAGCAGAACCAGCTCCACGAGGAAATCATCGACACCGGCCTCGCCCAGATCTACCAGTCGCACCTCGACGTGGCCGGAAAGATGGCCGCCTCGCACGGCGTCGCCATCGGGAAGACGCTGCTCGACGGGAAGGCGTTCCAGAAGGTCCTCGACCACGCCCGGAAGACGAACCCGTGGCTGATCGCCATCGGGCGAATCGGTGTCCACGCGACGCCGGGCGAGGCGGGTCTCGGGAGCACCGCGGAGAACCTGCTGCGGCTGTCCACGGCGGACCTCCTGCTCACGGCGCGGGCGGCGGTACCGGAGCTGGACGTGCGGGCGGAGGAGACGATCCGGTGGACGCCGGAGGCCGAGGAGCGCTTCCGGCGGGTGCCGGCCCAGGTGCAGGGGATCGCCCGCACCGCGGTCCACCGCCTCGCGATGGAAAAGGGCCACAGCGTCGTCACCACCTCGGTCCTCGACGAGGCCATGGACCGCTTCATGCCCAAGCGGGCCGCGGCGGCGACGACGCGCCTGGCCGAGGAGCTCGTCCTCGACCGCGCGCGGGAGCGGAAGGGCGTCGCCGTGTGCAGGGGCTGCGGGCTCGCAGCGAGCGACCCGGACCCCGTGCGCTGCTCGGTGTGCGGGGGCCGGGGGTTCGAGAGGATCGCACCCGAGACGGTCGCGGCGATCCTCGAGGCCGAGGGCGGCGCTCGGGAGGAGACGACCTACGACGGCCGCAAGCTCCGCTGGACCGAGGAGGCGCGGCGGGCGCTGTGGACCCTCGAGGACGCCTACCGCAGGCGGCGGACCAAGGCCCGGGTGGAGAAGGCCGCGCGCCTGCGGAGGCTGGAGGCGGTGACGCTGGACTTCGTCCGCCGCTTCGTCGAGGAGGAGACGGGAGAGCCGCTCGCCGGAGCCGAGCGGGGGACGCCCGCGGGGGAGACCCGGCCCGATCCCGGCCCCCCCTCTTCCGAGCGAAGACTCGTCGCCCGGGACGACAAGAACGTGCCGCTGCTGTCCTCGCTCGAGTGGAGCGAGGACGCGGCCCGGCGCATCCTGCGCGTGCCGGCGGGCTTCATGAGGGACCGCACGCAGGAGCGCATCGAGGCCCTCGCGCGCGAGCGCGGAGCAGCCGCGGTGGACCTCGGCCTCGTCGAGGAGGGGATCGAGCTCGGCCGCAAGCTGATGGCCGAGGCGATCGAAGCGTACCGGGCGAGCCCGCGGGAGGTCCCGCCCTCGGCCGACCGGCCCGCCTCCGCCCCTCTCAACGAGGTGAGCATCCTGAACCCGATGGGCGAGTAGAGGAGGGGGCGGTCCGACCCCGGCGAGGATGCCCGCCTACAGGTTCTGCCGCACCGACGACATCCCGGCCCTCGTCGAGGCGTGGAACGCCTGCTACCGGCCGCACTTCCCCGGCGAGCCGGAGCTCACCGCGGAGCGGTTCAAGCAGGCGGCGCGCGAGACCGGCCTCTGGACCGGCAGCTCGATGCTCGCCACCGAGAATGGCGAGCCGCTCGCCGTCCTGCTCACCGCCAGGCGCGAGGACGCGAGCCTCGTCCACGGCATCGGCGTGCGCCCGGGACACGAGCGCCGCGGGCACGGCCGGCACCTCCTCGACTCCCTGCGGCGCAAGGTGGCGATCCTGGGTCCGCCTCGCCTCCTCGCCGAGGTGCCGCTCGATCTCCCGGCGGCGCTCGCCTTCTTCGAGGC
>JBBIHW010000405.1:2030-2626 GCA_037446795.1 Acidobacteriota bacterium | reverse complement strand
TCGCTCGATCGCGGCCCTCCGGGGCCTCGCCTTCGCCGCGATGCGCCGCGGCGACCCCGAGGGCGCGGTTTCCTACCTCGAGCGGGCCGCGGCCCTCGCCCCCGAGGACCCCTCCGTCCGGAGCGAGCTCGAGGAGGCGCGCCGCGCCGCGCGCGGGCGACCCGAGGCCGGCGAAAGCCCCTCGTCCCGGCGAAAGCCAGGGTTCGGAGACCCCCGCGACGAGGAGCCCTGATGCCCCGGCGAAAGCCCGGGTCCGGCGAGCCATCTGGGCGTCGAATCGTGTCGCTTCGAGGGCGGGCTGTTCGATTTGATATGCTGCGCGCCAGAATCGCCGAGCGGGCGACGGCATCCCCACGGCGGCGAGGGCGGCGGCCGATGAGGAGGACAGGGCGGATGTCCCACGTGGGGCGCGGCGACGGGCTCCCGCGCCGGTTCCGACATCTCTTCTGGGACCACGAGTTCGGCGCCTTGAGCTGGACGGCCGACCGCGACCTCGTCGTGGCCCGGATCCTCTCGGCGGGCGACTGGGATGCGGTCCGCTGGCTCCGGCGCCGTCTCGGCGAGGAGCAGGATCCCCAGGTGACTGACGAGATCAT
>JBBIHW010000405.1:0-2020 GCA_037446795.1 Acidobacteriota bacterium | reverse complement strand
CCCTCAGGGACTGGCTCATCGAGCGTCAGGGGGCCGGGCTCGACGCGCGGAGGCTTCGCTTCTGGGAGCTCGTGCTCGGCCTGCCGGGTCGCACGGTGAGCCGGTGGCTCCGCTCCGAGGCGCGGAAGGCATGGGACGGCCGCCTCGGCGGTTGAAGCTCCACCCCGGGATCCTCGGCCCGTCTCAACGACGGGTCCTGGAGCGGCTCGGGCCGGTTGCGGCGACTCTGAACTTCTACCTCGCGGGCGGAACCGCCGTCGCCCTCCACCTCGGGCACCGGCGCTCTGACGACCTCGACTGGATGACCGCCGAACGGTTGCCGGACCCCCTGGGCCTCGCCGCCCGGCTCCGGTCGCGGAGTGTCCCCGTGGAAGTGCGCGAGGTCGCAGACGGCACGCTCCACGCGACTGTCTCGCGAGTGCGCGTCAGCTTCCTCGAGTACCGCTACGGGCTGCTCCGGCCGCTCGCCGAGTGGGAGGAGGCGAGAGCTCCCGTGGCCAGCCTCGAGGATCTCGCGGCGATGAAGCTCGCCGCGGTCGCGCAGCGCGGATCGAGGAAGGACTTCGTGGACATCTACGCCATCGGCCGGGAGCGGATCCCGCTGCCCCGGATGCTGGCCCTCTACAAGGAGAAGTACTCCGTACGCGACGCGGGCCACGTGCTGTACGGGCTGGCCTACTTCGCCGACGCGGACCGGGAGAGGATGCCCCGGATGGTGTGGAGGGTCGGCTGGCAGGAGGTCAAGCGTTCGATTCGTACATGGGTGCGAAAGGAGGCCCGGGAGTGAGCGCGTCGAGAAGGGGCGACCCTCTTCTCCATCTTCCTTCGTCCGCTCGGCGAAAGGCACGTCGCCCACACCCGCCCTCTGCGGCAGGTCGAACGCCTCGCTTCCCCCTGGAGAATCCCGAGCTTGCCCTTGCGGAGCAAGTGCGCGGCGAGATCCATCGAAGACTCGCAGGCGCGCCGGGGGTTCGGCAGGTTCCGGTCCTGCCGGATCGGATCCCCGCTCCATGGCAGCGACCTCGCTCGGCAGGACGTCGTCGCCCATGGACCATCTCGTCGCGACGCGGGTACGCGGCGATCCCGTCAGGGTTCGCGTTCGGCGGCAGGCGGGCGATCTTCCGGTGGCGCACCGTGGACGGATGTGGACACGGCGCGAGGAGCGATCCGCGCCGCAACGCGGGTTTGGCCGTCCACGTGTGCCTTCGCGCGCGCAGCATGGCGACCGTGGAGCTGCCGCTCGCGTTCGAAGCCGGCTGGCCGCTCGTCACGGCCGAGCTCGGAGGCCGCCCGGCACGGCTCGTCCTCGACACGGGCGCGAGCCACCTCCACGTGAACCCCGCCTTCGCCCGAACGGCGGGCCTTCGGACCCTGGGCACCACCACCGTTTACGGCGAGGGAGGTCAGGGAGAGGTGGAGGAGCGCTTCGGCGTGTTCGCGCGCCTCCGACTCGACGAGATCGCCCTCGACGGCGTGCCGGCGACGGTGTCGGACCGCGTGCTGACGCCGGGCGACGGGGTCCTGGGCACGGCGCTGCTCAAGGACTTCCTCGTGGATGCCGACTTCCCGCGCCGACGCCTCAGACTCGCCCCGGCTCGCCTCGAGGTGGACGAGGCGTTTCCGGACCTGCCCCCGGGCACGACGTCCTTGCAGATCCTGGTGGTCGAGGGCGTTCCCCTCGTGCCTGGTGCGGTCAACCGCACGCTGCTCGGCTGGTTCATGCTCGACACCGGCTCCACCGGAAACATGTTCAACCTCCGCCAACGCCCCCGGCTCGGGCTCGAGGCGGGGGTGGGGCCCGCGCCTCCGCCCGAGGGAGCGGCGCCGGTCCGATCGGTCGGGATCGCAGGGGAAGCGACCGGGGTGTACCTGTCGCCGCTCGCGGCCAACCTCGGCCCGTTCGTGACCGACTATGCCCACATGCCCGCCAGCGTCTTCCGGACCGAGACGGGAATCTGGCTGCTCGGTTCGTGGGGGATGGAGACACTTCGGGACTACCGCCTCGTCCTGGACTACGGCC
>JBBIHW010000404.1:0-2672 GCA_037446795.1 Acidobacteriota bacterium | reverse complement strand
CACCGGGCACGCCCACATGCTGCCGGCCGAGGTGTACGAGGCCGACGGCACGCGGATGTTGCTCCTCCGCGAGCCGGCGCTCCTCGTCCACGAGGAGCACGGGGCTCTCACAGTCCCGCCCGGCTGGTGGGAGCCCCGCCTGCAGCGGGAGTTCGTCCCCTCGTCCCGCCCGGTCAGCCGGGCACGCTTTGATTGAGGAGGACGCCATGCAGGCATTAACAGCGGTCTCTCGCATGACCCACGAGGTTGCGACCGCCTCGCATGACCTGGTCGCCGACATCCGCACCATCCTCGTGCGGGGGGCGGGCCTCCTCGGCCTGCCCAAAGGCGCGTGGCTCACGCACCCGGCGGGCCTCGTCGTCGAGCGTCGCGACCTCTGGGTTACACTCGCCGACGTAATCCGGATCGGCTCCGCCGGCCTCGACGCGGACTGGCGCGACGAGGCGGAATTTACGCCGGTCCGCTCCGGACAATGGGAGTCCGTCCTGGTCTCGCTCATCATCGAGCGGGACTGGGCCACCATCCGCCGGATGGCCCGCGATCTCCGCGAGCAGTTTGCCGGCGAGCCCGAGCCCATGCCGCCAGAGCCCGCCTGGCGGCAGCGTGTCCGCGAGGTCATCGACATCCTCAGCGCGACCCGGGACACATTTCGCTCGCGGCAGATCCAGCACGCGCGCGAGCTCCTCGAGCGCCTGCTCGAGCCATCCCCCGGCCGCGCGCCCGACTCCCGGGGAGGTTGAACCCCTCGGGCTGGCCTCTGCCGCCTCATCGCCCCGCCGCCCGGCGGGGCGATGCCTTTTTCGCCCGACCCGGCATCCGGAGCTCGGCCCGCCGCTCCCGTGGGCAGCCATAAATGCTGTTCCACGCCTGCATCCGGCCGATCACGCGCACCGGCTCGGCCGGCTCGGCCTCGAGGCCGGCCAGCCCCTCGTATCGCCGCCCGGCCCAGACCCCGGCCGCGAGGGCGAGGGCAAGCGCGAGCCCCGCGGCAAGGGTCCTCATGGAGTCGCCTCGTATCCGAACACATCCTCGGTCTTCCGGCGGACGCCGAGACCGGCGAGCTGCTCATCCGTGCAGCCGGCCAGAGCCTTTTTGTTAACCTCGCGCTTCGTCCGGATGTAGGCCCAGGCCTTCCGCTCGACAAGGCAGTCGAGCACCCGCGCCCAAGAGCGCGCGGAGAGCCGCTTCGCCTGGTGCAGCCAGACGCGGCCATGCGGGAGCGCCCGCGAGCGTTCCTGCATTTCGTCCTCGTGCTCCCGCACCCAGGCTTCGATCCGGGGCTCGATCGCCGCAATCAGTTCCCGCTCGCCGTCAATCGCCGCCTTCGCAGCGGCAATCGCGGCCTGGCGCTTCGCGATCTCCGCAAGCGCCAGATCCACGTCGTGCCAACTCTTTATCTTCATCCCCGCCTCCATTCGCCCGCCGCCTCGCCGTCTCGGCCGCGCACTCCTCGGCCGAAAACACCCGGCAGCCGTAGCGCCGGATGCACTCGAGGCGCGCCGCGACCTCGCCAGCCCGAGCGCGAGCAATCAGCTCCGCCTGCCGCTCGCTCTCGCGGAGCTCGATATCCGCCAGGCGGCGGTACACCTCGAGCGCGTCCCACGGATCGGCGCAACGGCGGCCCTTCCCCACGACCCGGGGAACACGGACCACAATCGTGCTGCCCCACCGGTACTTCCTCGTCCGCCCCTCGCGGACCGCCCACGGCGGGTGGGGCCGCGCGTCCGCCGGCCGGGCCGGCCCGTACTGCCGCCGCAGGCGCAGACCCGCATCCGCCAACCGGTAGCGGACCGTATTCCTGGACACCTGGATGCCGAGCCTCTGCACATCTCTCCGGATATCCTCGATCGTCCGCCCCTCGCGGACCGCCCGCTCCAGGATGTCCCGTGGAATTTCTATCCGCGCCCTCACGATCACTCCTTCGCCCACGGCAGGTCGCGCCACGTTCGCACCTGCGCCGCCGTGAGCTCCTGCTCGCGGCCCTCCTGGCTGCGCCAGGGGCGCGGCGCAGGCGCTACCGCCCGTGTCCCCCGCCCGCCGGCCCCGCGGGCCTGATCCCCCACGACGAGCGGATCGCCCCACTTCGCCCCGCACTTCAACCAGTTGCGGAGGCGCGCCCGCCACGCCTTGGGCGTCGCCCTGCCCTTGGGGAACCAGTGCGCCCGCATTGCCGCGAGCGCCCCGATCAGATTGAGCCCGGGGTAGGCCACCAGGTAGGACTCCAGTAGCGCGCCATCAACCTTCCGGTCGACGTGCCAGCCGGGGAAGGGCATCTCCGCGAGAAAATCCAGCGCCTCGGCCACGAGGCGCTCCCTCGCCTCCCTGCTCCGCGTCATGCGGCGGCCCTCACGCCGCCCCTCGCGGCTCGGCCTGCGGCACGTACCGCTCGATCCACCGCACCTCGAGCCGCCGTTGACACCCGGGGCACCGGTAGATGTATCGCGCGCCCCTCGGCGCGCGATCGCCGTATGCGCTTCTCAGGGTCTCCATCGCGATGGCGACCATGTCGCGGCCGCACCGGCATTGCTCCGGCTCGCCCGTCCTGATTCCGCTCACCCCTGAGCCCCTCTGCGCTACTCGGGGTCCGTCCCGCCGATCGCCTCCTCGGCGGCCGGCAGCGCATCCCACTGCTCGCGCGAGGCGGCCGCGTAGGCCACTGCGCAATCGAGGCT
>JBBIHW010000403.1:0-2699 GCA_037446795.1 Acidobacteriota bacterium | reverse complement strand
TGAGGCGATCGCCGCCGCGGGCGGGGACGTGCCGCGGGCGATCGCGGCCTGGCAACCCGGGCAGCTTCGGCTGGGCCGGGCGGCGCTGGAGCGCGCACGCCGGGTCGGCGACCGGGTCCAGATCCTGGGCACATACCGCCCGGGGACCCCGAGATGGCCTTCGGGCTGTTCGCGCCCGGGGACCAGAACTTCCCCGGGCCGGAGGCCGATGGATGAACCGCCCGTCGGGCGGAACCCGATCGCCCCTGTGTATTATGTGTTATGTACGAACGAGCGCGCGGAGGGGGACGTCATGACGGATGAGCCGTGGCACACGGACCGGTGGTTCACCAGCCCCTGGAACTTCCTGCCGGAGGTACGCGACCGACTCGAGCTGCCCAGCTCGGTCCAGGTGCACGACGTGACGCTCCGGGACGGGGAGCAGCAGGCCGGCGTCGTGTTCACCAAGGACGACAAGCTGCGGATCGCCGAGGCGCTCGCGGAGGCGGGGGTCCCGCGGATCGAGGGGGGACTGCCGGCGGTCTCGCCCGCGGACGAGGCGGCGGTCCGGGCGATGGTCGAGATGGGGCTGCCGTCGAAGATCTACGCGTTCTCCCGGTGCATGGTCGACGACGTGAAGCGGGCGGCGGACTGCGGGGTCGAGGGCGTGGTGATGGAGATCCCCTCGAGCCACCACCTGATCGCGAAGGCCTACCGGTGGCCGCTGGAGCGGGCGATTGAGGCGTCGGTCGAGGCGACGAGCCTGGCGCATGAGCTCGGCCTCACCGTGTCCTTCTTCCCGATCGACGCGACCCGGGCCGGACTGGTCGAGTACCTCGACCTGCTCGAGCGCGTCGCGACCGACGGCCACGTCGACGCGGTGGGACTGGTCGACACGTTCGGGGTGCTCTCGCCGCACGGCGTGCAGATGTTCGTCCGCCGGACCAGGGAGCGGATGGGCGTCCCGCTCGAGACGCACTTCCACATGGACTTCGGGCTCGGCGTCGCGAACACGCTGATCGCGGTGTCCGAGGGCGTTGAGGTGATCCAGACCACGGTGACCGGCATCGGCGAGCGCGCCGGCAACACGCCGATGGAGGAGACGGTGCTCGCGCTCCTCACGATGTACGGCGTGGAGACGGGGATCCGCACGGAGCGCTTCTTTGACCTCTCGAAGCTGGTGATGGAGCTTGCAGGCGTGTCGCAGCCCTCGAACCGCCCCGTGGTCGGGGAGCGGCTGTTCAACGTGGAGTCCGGGATCATCAGCACCTGGGTCCGCAACGTCGGCGACGAGCTCACGGAGGCGTTCCCATACCGGCCCGAGCTCGTGGGGCAGCCGCCGCCCCGGCTGGTCCTGGGGAAAGGCTCCGGGCTCGACTCGGTCGCGGCGTGGCTCGAACGGCACGGCAGGACCGCGACCACCGAGGAGATGCAGGCGATCCTCGACGAGGTCAAGGGGCGGTCACTCGCGGACAAGGGCCTGCTCGACGACGAGGCGTTTCTGGAGATCGTGGATCGGACGATGGGCGGAAGCACGGAGGCGACGGCATGAAGGAGACGTTCGGCTTCGCGAACCTCGAGTGGAAGGCCGGGATCGACTGGTCCGCGGTGCGTGCGTGGCGGCTGAACCGCGCCCGGGAGGCAATGCGCCGCCACGGTCTTGGCGCGATGCTGCTGATGTACGACGAGAACGTCCGCTACGTGACGTCCACCCTCACGCCCGGGTGGAACCGCCTGAAGCCGGGGCTCCGGTACGCGGTCCTGTGCGAGGGCAAGGACCCGATCCTGTACGAGCAGGGCGACATCGGGATCCACATCCTCAAGAACTCGCCGTGGATCCCGCCGGCCAACGTCCGGCACTCCTTCGCCTGGATCAAGGGCGCAGCCGGCGCCGCGTCGCAGATGCAGGTGGACAAGTTCACCACGGCGCTCCTGAACGACCTCGAGGACGCCGGGGTGAAGGACCAGCCGCTCGGTGTGGACTTCATCGACATCAACATGATGCGGGCGTTCGAGCGCGCGGGCATCACCTGGACCGACGGGATGACGCCGATGATGGAGGCGCGCGCGGTCAAGAGCCCCGACGAGCAGAATGGGCTTCGGATCGTCGGCGCGATCTGCGACGCGCTCCACTCCGAGATGTCGCGGTTCCTGAAGCCAGGCCTGACCGAGAACCAGGTGGCGGCGTTCGGGTTCGAGTACCTCTACAGCATCCCCGGGGTCGAGGACGTGGAGGACGTGATCGTCTCCTCGGGGCCGAACGCGTGGCCGAACTGGCGGAACTTCTCCGACCGCATCATCCGACCGGGGGAGCTCGTGATCATCGACGTGGCCGCGCTCACGTGGAACGGGTTCAAGTCCTGCGTCTACCGGACGTACTGCGTCGGAGGGAAGCCGACCGACGAGATGCGCGCCTACTACGACACGGCGCTCACCTGGCTGCGGGACTCGATCGACGCCGTGAAGCCCGGGGTTACGACACGGGACATCGCCGAGAAGTGGCCCTCGGCGATGGAGACCTGGGGGTATGAGGACGAGGACCAGGCCGCCGCGAACCTCTGGGGTCACGGGCTCGGGCTCGCCCAGTACGACCAGCCGGTGATCTCGCGGATCTGGTCGCTCGACCATCCCGTCGAGATCCAGCCGGGGATGGTGTTCGCGCTCGAGACCCAGCACGGCAAGGTGCACGAGTTCGGGGTGCGCCTAGAGGAGATGCTCGT
>JBBIHW010000402.1:0-2729 GCA_037446795.1 Acidobacteriota bacterium | reverse complement strand
CCCCCCCCCCCCCCCCCCCCCCCCCCCCGCCCCCCCCGCCCCCCCCCGCCCCCCCGGGCGGCGGGTCGTCCTCGGCGGGCGCGCGGTCACCGGCCTGCGAGGCGTGCTCGAGGGTTGAGAGGCTCCCGGTGACCGCCGGGCTCCTCGGCGAGGCCGACCGCGAGCAGCTCCGCGCCCGCGGCATCCCGCTCGAGGAGGCGGAGCGGCAGTTGCGCCTGCTCGCCTCCGCCCGCGCCTTCCCCGAGTTGCTGCGGCCCGCCACCGTCGGCGACGGGATCGAACGGCTCGGCGAGGCCGGCCTCCGGGACCTGCTCGACCGGCACGCGCGGGCGGCGGCGCGGGGCCGCCTGCTCTGGTTCGTTCCGGCCTCGGGTGCCGCGACGAGGATGTTCCAGGACCTGCTCCCCCTCGCCCGGGAGGGGCCGGCCCTGCGGCTCGCCGCCGTCGAGGGCCGCGCGAGGCAGGGGGACGCGAGCGCGGCGACCGCGCTCCGGCTTCTCGAGAACCTGCCGCGCTTCGCGTTCGCCGAGGAGCTACGCGCTGCCCTGTCCCGCCGCGGCGAGGAGCTCGAGCGGATGCTGCGGGACGGCCGCGCCGGAGAGATCCTCGAGGCCCTGCTCGGGGGCGAGGGGCTCGACCTCGCCGCTGTCCCGAAGGGGCTCGTTCCGTTCCACCGGCAGGCCGGAAGGGCCAGGACCGCGTTCGAGGAGCAGCTCGCCGAGGCGGCCGAGGTCGTCGCCGACGCCTCGCGCACGTGCCGCCTCCACTTCACGGTCTCCCCCGGCCAGCGGGAGCGGTTCGAGCGGCACCTCGAGCGTGTCCGGGGGGAGGAGGAGCGGCGGCTCGGCGTCCACCTCGAGGTGGGCTTTTCCGAGCAGGATCCCTCGACCGACACCCTCGCGGCCGAACCGGGCGGGGCTCCGCTGCGCGACCGGGACGGCCGCCTCGTCCTGCGGCCCTCGGGTCACGGGGCGCTGCTCGGAAACCTGGGAGCGGTCGAAGGCGATCTCGCGCTCCTCAAGAACATAGACAACGTCCTGCCCGAGCCGCTGCGCGGGCCGTCGGTGCACTGGCGGAAGCTGCTCGCGGGCAGGCTCGTCCGGCTCGAGGGCGAGCTCGAGGAGCACTGGGCGGCGATCGAGACCTCTCCCGCCGACCCCGCCCGCATCGCTCGAGCGCTCGACTTCGCGCGCCATGGGCTTCTGCTCGAGATCCCATCGGAGGTCGCGACCGGGACGGTGGAGGCGAAGACCGCCTTCCTTCGGGATGCGCTCGATCGGCCCCTGCGGGTGTGCGGGGTCGTTCCGGCCGCGGGCGAGCCCGGCGGGGCGCCGTTCTGGGTGCGGGGCAGGGACGGCCGAGCGAGCCTGCAGATCGTCGAGGCCGCGCAGGTGGACCCCGCCTCCCCCGCGGCCCAGGAGGTCTTCCGCTCCGCGACCCACTTCAACCCGGTGAACATCGCCTGCTCGCTCAGGGACCGCCGGGGGAGACCCTTCGACCTGCGCCGCTTCGTGGACGAGGAGGCCGTGATCGTCACGCGGAAGTCCTGGGAAGGGAGGCCGATTCTCGCTCTCGAGCGCCCCGGACTCTGGAACGGCTCGATGGCCGGGTGGATCACCCTGTTCGTCGAGGTCCCGAGGGAGACCTTCGCGCCCGTCAAGACCGTGCTCGACCTGCTGAGGCCGGAGCACCGCGCCTGAGGCCGCCCGCCGTCCCGCACGGCGGAGCTAGCTAGCCGGGCCAGAACTCGGCGATCCTCTCCGTGTCCAGGTAGTCCTGGATCTCGACGATTCGGCCGTCGGCGATCCGGAAGATCGTCGCACCGCGGTTCGTGTAGTCGCGGCCGTCGCGCGTCCGTCCCTCGTTCGTCCACTGGGCGACCGCGCGGTCGCCGCAGGTGCCCACCCAGTGCACGTGGAAGCGCAGGCCGCCATGGAAGAGTCGCTGGTTCTGTTTGAGGAAGACCAGGACGCGGCGGCGGCCCTCGAATCGTCCGCCGAAGCGACGGCCGGGGAACTCGAGGAGGACGTCCTCCGCGAGGCTCGCCTCGATCCGGTCGAGCTGGCCCGCGTGGAGCGCCTCGAAGAAGCTGCGGACGTCCATGGCGTGACCTCCCCTCTCTCGGCCGGCAGGGCCGACTCGAATCAGCGGACGAAGGGAATCCACCGCGATCGCGACCGCCGCGGGCGGGGCCGTCCCGCTTCGCAAGCTCGTCGCGAACGGCGGCGTTGGCGAATCCGAGATGCGGCCTGCCGGCGCGTCCGGCCTGCGCCTCCCCGACCCTCCCCACCGCCCGAGCCGCGGCTTCGACCACGACGGACGCGCTGGCTCTCACCTCGCTGGCCGCCTCGGGTCATGGCGGCGGGATCTCGCGAACCGAAGACAGCAGGACGAGGCCCGAGCCTCGTCGGGCCGGGCGCAGGGTCGGGACACGCGAGGCGCCTCCTCGCCGGATGAGGACCTCCTCGATCGGCTCGAGGTCGGCAGGGCAATCGGCGGCCCGCACCCCGATCTCCTCCATCGTAATCCGGGCGAAGGCTGCTGCGATTCCGCCCTCGAATGGCCGGGCAGGAAGCGGCACAGGGCGAGCAGCGGCGCCCTACGAGGCGCCGCAGGGCTCGTGAGGCCGGGGACGACCTCTCGGCCACGTTTCGGGGATCGTCTCGGCCCTCCTCGGTGACGTCCTAGGATTGCTGTAAACGCGGTGAAGGGGTTGAGCCCCGCCCGAG
>JBBIHW010000401.1:0-2729 GCA_037446795.1 Acidobacteriota bacterium | reverse complement strand
CGCTCGAGCGCGGCGGGGTCGCGGCGGAGCAGGCGCCGAGCGCTGCGCTCGAGGTCGGCGAACAGCGTGCGGTCGCCGACCGCGGCCGCCTTGACCACCTCCGCGAAGCCCCCGGCGAGCTCGTCCTCGGGAAGGGTGTCGAGGGTCTCGAGGTCCGCGTAGATGGCCAGCGGCTGGTGGAACGCGCCCACGAGGTTCTTCCCGCCCGGGAGATTGACCCCGGTCTTCCCTCCGAGGGCGGCATCGGCCATGGCCAGGAGGCTGGTGGGGACCTGGACGAACGGGACTCCCCGATGCCAGGTGGCCGCGAGGAAGCCCGCCAGGTCCCCGGTCACCCCGCCCCCGACGGCGATGATGACGGTGTCCCTGCCGACCTCGAGCTCGAACAGGCGGTCCTCGAGGTCCGACTTGGTCCGCCGGGTCTTGTGGGCCTCTCCCGCGGGGAAGCGGAGCAAATACGCCTCGACCCCTCTCGCGCGAAGCGCCGACGCGAGGGGGTCGGCGTAGAGCGGGGCCACGTTGGAGTCGGACACGAGGACAGCCCGGCGCGCCCCGGTACCGGCGAGCCCGTCCTCGACGAGCCGCGCGAGAGCTCCCCGTCCGACGACGACCCGCGTCCTGCCGCCGCCCGTGGGCTGGAGCCGCAGCTCGAACGTTTCCATGTCGGAACGCGGCCGGCGCCCGGGGCGCCAGCCCCGGAGGCCTCAGCCGGGAGGTGTCGCGGACCCGGCGGGCATCCGCTCGAGCTCGGCGAGGTAGTCCTCCACGAGCTTGCGCTGGGCCGCCTCGTCCAGGTTGTCCGCCAGGAGCTTCGCCGCCACCTGGATCGCCAGGTCCGCCGCGGTGGACCGCAGCTCGGCGCGCGCCCGGCGCACGGCGGCCTCGAGCTGCGCATCCCCCTGCCGGAGGAGCTCCTCCCGCTGGCGGCGCGCCTCCTCGAGGATGTCGGCCTTGAGCCGCTCGGCGTCGAGCCTCCCCTGCTCGACGGCGGCTGCACGCTCGCGCCGGGCCTGCTCCAGCAGCGACCTCTGCTCCTCGAGCAGGGCCTGCGCGCGCTCGCGGTCCGTGCGGGCCTCCTCGAGGCTCGCCCGGATGGATCGCTCCCTCTCCTCGACCGCCTGGAGCAGCGGCTTCCAGGCGAACTTGCCGAGCAGGAGGGCCAGGGCGATGAAGGTGACGAGGGTCCAGAAGACGGTGCCGAACTGCGGCTGGATCAGCTTCTGCCCGATGCCGCCCGGCTCGGCCGCGACCGCCGTCGCGAAGGCGGACAGCACCGCCCCCACCATCGGCACGGTCCTCCGGCACGCTCCTCCCATCGCGGGACCTACTTGGTGAACAGCAGGAAGCAGATCACGAGCGCGAGGAAGGTCACGCCCTCGATCAGCGCCGCCGCGATCAGCATGGCCTGGCGGATGTCGCCGAAGGCCTGCGGCTGGCGCGCGATGCCGTCCATGGCGCTCGCCGCCAGGCGACCGATCCCCGCTCCGCCGCCGATGATGGCGAGACCGGCTCCCAGGCCGGCGCCGAGATAGCTGAAGCCCGCTGGTTCCATGGGTCAACCTCCTTCCTTGACTCGTTCCCACCGGGGCGTCTGCGCCCGCTGTCCTGCCTTCGCCACCCTTCAGTGCGCCGGGTGGACCGTCATCCCGATGAACTGCGCCGTCAGCATCGTGAAGATATAGGCCTGAATGAACGCGACGAGCAGCTCGAGAAGATACACGAAAAGCGCGAACGGGACCGACACGGCGGCCACCCACGGCGACCTCAGGATGAAGATCAGCGAGATGAACGCCAGGATGACGACGTGGCCCGCCATCATGTTCGCGAACAGCCGGATGCACAGAGCGAACGGCTTGATGAACGTCCCGAGCAGCTCCACGAAACACATGAGCGGGACCAGCCACACGGGCATGCCGGGTGGAACCAGGTTCCGGACGTGCCCCGCGAGGCCGTGCTCCCGGATCCCGCCCCACTGGATCATCACGAACGCGATGAACGCCAGGCCGGCCGTCACCCCGATCGTCCCCGTCGGGGTCGAGAGGGCGGGAACCAGGCCCATCAGGTTGCAGGTCAGGATGAAGACGAAGGTGCTCGCCAGGTAGCCGGCGAACCGGTCGCCGTGCTCGCCGATGCTCTCCCGGGCGATGTCGTTGCGGACGAACAGGACGATCGCCTCGATCACCCCGCGCAGGCCCCGCGGCACGGGCTCGCGGCTCCTGCGCGCCGCGAGGACCGCAGCCACGAACACCACCGCGCACGCCAGCCACATCATGACGATGCTCCGGGTGATGGACAGGTCGTAGCCGAGCAGTTCGATCCTCGGGAGGGGGACGACGTGATTGGTGAACGGGATCTCGATCTCGCGCTGGTCGAGCACGTGGTGCAGGATGAGGTCCCCGGCGTTGAAGGTCGCCTCCGAGGGGTGCCCAGCCGCCGGCGCCTGGGCTTCCGCCGCGGCCATCACGACGGGGACGCCTTGCGGGGCCCGGTGGAGCCAGCCCGAGAAAACCACGCGACCTCGAGGGCCTGCAGCGGCAGGAAGCCGAGGCACAGTCCGAAGGCGTACGCGTAGGCCGCGTGCCGGCCTGCCGAGAGGGCTCCGATCGCGCCCGTTGCGGCGAGGATCAGTCGGCCGAGCATCCCCGCGGCCATCGCCGCGAGAAAGCCCCCGCCCGGGCGCGGGTGCTCGCGGACGAGCCAGGCGCCGAAGCCGACTCCCATCCCGCTCG
>JBBIHW010000400.1:0-2735 GCA_037446795.1 Acidobacteriota bacterium | reverse complement strand
CACCGTGAGGCGGCCGTCTCGCACGAGCATGTTCTCCGGGCTGAGCTCGCCGCTCACCCCCGTGACCTCGACGCCGGCGGCAAGGGGGCGCCCGACGACGGCCCGCGCGCGCGCGCGGACCGCCTCGGCGAGGCTGCCCGAGAACCCGGCGCGCGGGCGCGCCTCGAGGACCCTCGTCAGGGAGTCCACGTCGGACCGCAGGCGTTCCAGATACGGCTCGGGGTCCTCCGGCCGCCGAGTCACCTCCTGGAACGCGCGCACCCATCGCCCGAGCAGCTCCAGGTACCCGGTGAGGATGCCCAGCGAGCGGCGCGAGGGCCACCCGCGCCCATGGGCGCGAAGGGCCTCGTTCAGGCTGCGTCCCGGCACTTCCTCCATCACGACCAGGCGATGCTCGGGGAGGCAGGCGATCGGCCTCACCCGCCCGAAGCGTTCCTCTCGCGGCATCGCGCGCCAGAGCAGCTCGAGGACCTCGTACTCCCGCCGCACGCGGGCGACCGCGCTGTCCGTTGCGCCGCCTCCGTCCTCCCGCACCTGCTTGACGAACAGGCGCTCGCCGCCCGTCTCGACGCGATAGACCGTCGAGTGGCGCCGCGGCTCCTCCCGGACGAGCCGCACGGGTCGCCCCAGAACGTTCTCGAGAGCGCGCGACCAGTCCGTCATCCGGGAAACATCCGCTGCCGCAGGGGCTGGGCGAAGCGCGACAGCTCCCGAAAGACGCCCTCGACCTCGCGGCTGCGCAGCAGGAACAGGGCCGCGCCGTAGACGGGGGCGCCGATGCAGACGGAGCCGAGGAGCATCGCCCACGAGGTCTGCCCGAGACGATCCGCCCCGGCTCGCTGGAAGAGGATCACGGCGGCGCACATCGCCGAGGCCGCGGCGACCACGGGCAGCTGGGGCCCGAAGAGGTCGCGAAGCCTCAGGCCGCTCGCTCTGAGGAGGATCGCGCCGAGGACGAGGCTCACGAGCGCCTCGCTGAGCAGGATCGCCCCGGCCACGCCGACGATCCCCCAGCGCGTGGCGTAGGTGCAGCCCGCCGCCACGAGCGCCAGCAGCACGACGCGGCTGGCGGCCTCGGCCTTGACGAACCCCAGCGCGTTGCACAGCGTGCCCGCCAGCTGCGAGAAGATCCGGAAGAACCCGGCCACGCAGAGCACCTGCAGAGGTACCGCGGCGCCGTCCCACTGGGGCCCGAACACGCTCCGGACCAGGGAGGGAGCCACCAGGGCCATCCCCAGCAGCGACGGGTAGACGACGACCGCCACCGTGACCAGGACCTTGCCGAACGCCGCATGGACACGCTGCCGCTCGTCCTGGATGCGCGAGTAGGCGGCGTAGAGCACCTCGTTCGTGGTCTTGCCGATCTCCCGCACGATCCCGTCGGTCATCCGGTACGCCCGCTCGTACAGGCCGAGGGGCGCCGCGCCGAGCCACCTTCCCACGATGAAGTAGTCCACCCGCTCCTGGACGTAGATGGCGGCGTTCTTGAGGAACATCCCGAAACCGAATCCCGCGAGGTCGGCCAGCGCGACGCGCGACAGCCCCGGCCGCGGCAACCACCGCGCGCCTCCGATCAGCGCGCCGGCCCGCGTCGCCTGACCCGCGAGCTGGCCCGCGGCCAGGCTCCACACACCCCAGCCGAGCACGGCGAGGACGAGCGAGACGGCCGCCTTCGAGACGGCGTAGAGCACGTTGGCGCGGGTCTGCGCGCGGAAGTCCATGCGCCGCTCGATGATCGCGCTGCCCACCGAGCTGAACGGGTTCGCCAGGAACCCGAGCACGAGCGCGCGCAGCACGGCGACGGCCGCGGGCTCGCGGAACAGCGTCTCCAGGAGCGGCGCCGCGACCCACAGGGCCGCGCACAGCGCCGTGCTGCCCAGCGCGTTCACCGTGAAGATGGTGCGCAAGTGGTCCTCGCGCAGCTCGGGCAGGCGGACCGCCGCCTTCGCCATGCCGAAGGTCTGGAGCTGCTTGGTGAACCCGAGGAACAGCGAGGCGATGGAAAACAAGCCGAAGGTCCTCGGCTCGAGCAGGCGCGCCAGGACCACGCTCGTGCCGGCGTTCACGGCCATCTTCACCGCGCGGCCCACGAGCACCCAGCCGACCGACTTTTTGACGAGATCCCCGATGGAGCGCACTCAGGCGGCCCCCCGCGTCGGCTCGAGCCGGGGCGCCTGCGCGGACGCCTCGGCCCGGATCGCGTGGCCGAGGTTCGCGAGCGCGGCCGCGAGGCCCCCGATCCAGTAAACGGCCTCCGCGTAGAGCCGGTTGACGAAGAACCCGGCCACGCACAGCCCGACGAGACCCACGTGCAGCGCGAGCGCGTCGCGCTGGATCTCCCGCTCCTGCGGTCCGTCGCCGGGCAGGCGGCGCAATCGGGTCAGCTCGCGGTGCACGCCGAACAGGTAGAGAAGCAGGCAGGCCAGCCCGGGCAGCCCCCACTCCGCCGCCGTCATGAGGTACGTGTTGTGCACGGTGATCAGCGTCCCCTTCCGCTCGACCTCCTGCGGGAGGTAGACGGGGCTCAGCAGGTCGAAGCCGTGGCCGCCGGCCCCGAGCGGCCGGTCCCGAACGAGCCGGGCCGCGGCGCGCCACATCTCCAGTCGCGAGAGCGCGGAGTGGTCGGTGGGCCCCTCCAGCACGGTGGCCTGGCGTTCCCAGAACCCCGGCCCCGCGAGCGCGAACAGCGCGCCCGCCCCTAGGGCGAGCCCGAGCAGCGTCTGGCGGGCGTGGCG
>JBBIHW010000399.1:263-2750 GCA_037446795.1 Acidobacteriota bacterium | reverse complement strand
CCGCGACGATCCCCTGGTGGACGGCGCCGCGCCCGACCTTCCGCTCGCGCGCCTCCCGGGGACCCTGGCGCACGGGGACGCCGGCCCGGCGAGCCTCGGCCAGCAGGCGCCCGAGCCTCCGGCCGCGGGCCTCCCTCGCCACCATCACGTGATCGAGCCTTCTGCGGCCGGAGCCGAGAATCTCGAGGACCGGATGGAGCCCGAACACCAACTCCGGGGTCTCGGGAGCCCTGATCATGCCTGCGCTCACTGGTGGACTCCGGCCCGTGCCCGGCGGCCGCCCCGCCCGACCCGCCCGGTCGGCGCAGCCCGGCTCCGCGGCACGCTGCCCGAGCTCAGACCTCCAGAAGCTCCCGCTCCTTGTTCCTGCTGAGCGTGTCCACGTCCGCGATATACCGGTCGGTCTTCTTCTGCACCTCGTCGAGCGCCCGGCGCGCATCGTCCTGGGAGATCTCGCCATCTTTCTCCAGACGGCGGATCTCCTCGTTGGCATCCCGCCGGGCGTGGCGGATCGCCGTGCGCGCCTCCTCGGCCAGTCCGTGCACGCGCTTGACGAGCTGCTTCCGACGCTCCTCGGTGAGAGGCGGGATCGGGATGCGGATCAGCTTGCCGTCGTTGGAGGGGTTCAGCCCGAGATCGGCTTGGAGGATCGCCCGTTCGATGGCGGCGAGCGAGGAGGGGTCGAACGGCTGCGCCACGACGAGGGTCGGCTCCGGGATGGAGAGCTTGGCGACCTGGTTGAGCGGCGTGGGCGTGCCGTAGTAGTCCACGATCACGCCGTCGAACACGGCGAGCGACGCACGGCCCGTGCGGACCGCCGCCACCTTGTGGCGGGCGTCCTCGAGCGTCGCCTTCATCCGCCGCTCCGCCTGCTCGAGGATCGGCTTCTCCTTCTCCATCGCTCACTCCGAGACGACCGACCCCACCTCCTCGCCCTGGACGATCCTCCGGACGTTTCCGGGCACCCTCATGTTGAACACGACGATCGGGAGCCGGTTGTCCATGCAGAGGGAGAGTGCGGTCGCATCCATGATCTTCAGGCCGCGCTCGAGCGCCTCGAGATAGCCCACCCGCGGCAGGAACCGGGCGCCCGGGTCCCGCAGCGGGTCCGCGCTGTAGATGCCGTCCACCTTCGTGGCCTTGAGCAGGACCTCGGCCCTGACCTCCATCGCCCGCAGGGCGGCGGCGGTGTCGGTGGTGAAGTAGGGATTGCCCGTGCCCGCGGCCAGGAGGACAACGCGCCCCTTCTCGAGGTGCCGCACCGCCCGGCGCCGGTAGAACGGCTCCGCGACCTGCCGGATCTCGAGGGCCGACAGCACCCTCGTGGTCACCTGGCGCCGCTCGAGGGCGTCCTGCAGCGCCAGGGCGTTGATGACGGTGGCGAGCATGCCCATGTGATCGGCGGTCACACGGTCCATCCGGGCGCCCTGATGGCTCAGGCCGCGGAAGATGTTGCCGCCCCCCACGACGAGGGCGACCTCGACGCCGAGACCGTGGACCGCGGCGACCTCCTCCGACAGGAGGTTCACCGCTTCCGGATCGATGCCGTAGCTGGCGCCCCCCATCAGCGCCTCGCCCGAGAGCTTCAGCAGAATACGGCGGTAGCGCAGGGGGGGGTGGTCGCTCATCCAGGCTCCGCGGTCGGCAGTCCAGCCGGCGGGAAGGATACCCCCGCGGGCCGCGGGGCTTCCAGTGCGAACCGCGGCCGGCGAGGTCCCCTCCCTGGCTCCGACGCCCCTCGGGCCGCCGAGTCCGGCCAGGGGGCGGGTCGAAACTAGTCGGCCTCGCCGAGGACGAAGCGGACGAAGCGGCGAACCGTCACCGGTCCGCCGAGACCGGAGGCTGCCTCCTTCAGCATCGCCCCGACGGTCCTCTCCGGCTGCTTGACGAACGGCTGCTCCTCGAGGCAGGCCTCCTCGAAGAACTTCTCCATGCGACCCTGGACGATGCGGTCCACGACGGCGGAGGGCTTGCCTGACTTGAGCGCCTGCTCCCGCGCGATCTCCCGCTCCTCGGCCAGCACCTGGGGGCTGACGTCCTCGCGCCGCAGGAAGCGGGGTGCGGCGGCAGCCACGTGCATGGCGATGTCGCGCGCGAGGCTCTGCGCAGCCGGCGAGCCCGCCGCCGCCCCGGTGCCCACCGCCAGCTCCACGAGGACGCCGATCTTGGAGCCCATGTGGACGTAGGAGCCCACCAGGCCCGCGCCGCCGCCGTCGTGCGCTCGCACCTTCGCGTACCGGCGGAGCCGGACGTTCTCGCCGATGCGGGCCACCGTCTCCGAGATCCTCTGCCCGAGCGTTCGGGTCGGGTCGGACGCGAGCGGCATGTCGAGCAGTGCTGCGCCCGGCCGGGCCGCGGCTCCCTCGGAGGCCGGGGCCGACCGCTCCAGCTCGTCGAGGACGTCGGCGACGAGGCGCCGGAAGTCCTCGCTTCTCGCCGCGAAGTCGGTCTCGCAGTTCACCTCGACGAGAAGCCCCCACCGAGAAG
>JBBIHW010000399.1:0-253 GCA_037446795.1 Acidobacteriota bacterium | reverse complement strand
TGACCGGAGGCCAGTTTCGAAAAATCCACCAGCCCCTCGCCGGTGGCCCGACCCGCCTTGTGGGCGGCGGCAGCCAGTCCTCGCTTGCGGAGGATCCTCTCGGCCTCGGCGATGTCGCCACCGGACTCGAGGAGCGCACTCTTGCACTCCATCATCCCGACGCCGGTCTTCTCCCTCAGCTGCTTGACGAGCGCGGCGTTGATCTGCATGGGTCGTCGTCCCCTTTCTCTACGAAAGCCTGGAAGGCGGGAGC
>JBBIHW010000398.1:1327-2775 GCA_037446795.1 Acidobacteriota bacterium | reverse complement strand
AGAGATCGCTTTCCCCGGCGGCAGCGCTCATCAGACCGGTGCCCGTGCCGAGGCAACAGGCCGCCCGCGCCCGGCCGAGGAGCGTCTCGGGCGCCGTCGCGAAGCGGAGGCGGGCGTCGGGCCGGTCGAGCTCGAGCTCGAAGGCGAGGGCCGGCAGGGACCGGCCGCGCCCGAGAGAACGAGGATTGAGGAGGCCCGAGATCTCCGAGGGCGCGAAGCGCAGGGCGCCGCACACCCGCGACGCCACGAGCCGCCGCAGGCGAGCGAGCTCCATCGCGGCCCGGACCTCGAGGGCCGGCCGTTCGGGACGGAGGCCGGGCCCGCGGCTCCGAAGCCGCTCGAGCCGTTCGAGCAGCAGCCGCGGGATCGAGCCTGCGGGCACGATTCGCCCGAGCAAGGTGGCCTCGCGCTCGATCGCCTCGGCCCGGGCGTTCTCGAGCCCCGCGATCAGCCGGCAAAGCTCGGCTTCGACGCGCGCCCCGACCCGGGGCTCGGCGTTCCCGGCGAGAAGTGCTGCGACGGGTTCGTCGAAAAGCCGCCGCACGAGAAGCGCGACCAGGTCCCGCTCGTCTCCCGTCTCCTCGAGCGCGATGCTGTCGAGGCTCGCGAGCAGGTGGAAGGCGCGGGTCCGGCCGTCCGCGCACACGATCGGGACGGGCCGGCCGCGCGCATCGCGGGCGTCGGTCCGGACGGGGAAGCCTCCCTCGGGCTCGGCAGGCATCGCCCGCACCCGCGCGAAGAAGACGAGCCCGGGCTCGAGAGCGAGCCTTCGGAGCCGGCCGAAGCCCGCCCCCCGGTCGTGGAGGATCAGGTAAGGAACGGGCGAGACGATGGCCGCTGGGTCCTGGGGCTCGACGAGCCCGCGGGCATCCCGGACGACGGCCACGCGCCGGTCCGTTCCGACTTCGGAGAGCCCCTGCCGGAGCGCCGCCCCCAAAGTTTCCACGCCGAACTTCCCCGGAAAGAGCAGGGGAGGAGGCAGGCGAGGGGAGCTCTGCCTCCTCCCGCGAGGCTTCGTTCTAGCCGCCCTGGACCCGCGGTACGACGGTGATCTCGTCCTCTTCGACGACCTTCGCCCCGGACCCCGCCGGATGGCCGTTCAAGGCGACCCTCTGGCCCGAGGTCTCGATCCCCCGGGCTCGACGCGCCCGGGCGGCAGCTCCACGCGGTAGCGGCCGTGGCCGAAGGCCGAGAGGTTGACGGAAACCATTCTCTCCGACATGGGTGCTCCTCCTCCTCGAACGTGGCGGGCCTGTCCCGCACCGATCGAAGTACGGCGAGCGGGGACGCTGCGCCCTGGGGAGATCGCTCCTCTCGCTCCTTTCTGCCGCCAAGGCGGCGGCCGGCCGGCTCGCGCGAGTGCGGCGACGGAGGAGGCCGCTTCGTCTCGCTGCTTTCCGCGCCGGGCAGGGCGAGTTGCGCGAGGTCGGAGACGGCGCACGGAGCCT
>JBBIHW010000398.1:0-1317 GCA_037446795.1 Acidobacteriota bacterium | reverse complement strand
CGCCGCGGCCGATCCGCCGGAGATTAGACGGGAGCGACTTCAGGGGGGCACCCATGCCTCACATCGCCGCCACCGATTCCCGTTATGGCTTCTACCGTTCTTTCTTCGAGACGAAACGGGGGCAGATCCTCGGCCTCGCCTCGCCGGCCGTTCACCTGCGGGACGACCTCGCCCTGATCCAGATCGCCCGATTCTTCCCGCTGCCCGAGTACGAGGGGATCGTCGTCGAGGCGGCTCGTCCCACCCTCCAGCCCGCGGACAACGTGATCCTGGTCGGTTCAGGACCCCTGTTCGCCCGTCCGGACGCCCATCCCGTGTCGGGCCCCGAGCCCCCGCTCGGAATCGGAGAGAAGAAGCTCGGCGACCGGCTGGAGCGCATCTACGCCGGTTGCCGCTACCGAATGACCGTCACCGGCGAGCGCTTCGTCGCCGACGAGGTCACGCACGGGAGTTACCGGCCGGAGGGTGACGGCCGGGACCACCTCGTGGTGGACTACGGCGTGGTGCGGCGGGTGTTCCGCACTCCGACCGAGAACACGATCGTGCTGGAGGGCGTGCACCGGCTGGGAACGCTCGGGGCGGTGATGGTGGCGACGAACCAGCACTACCTGGACGTGATCTGGGAGCGCTACGAGGAGTTCGGCGGGTTCGACGAGGCGCTCCCCCTCGAGATCCTCGTTCGTTCCGCGTACGAGCCGGGGCCCGAGCGGGGCCTCTACGTCCTCGGAGGGGTGAAGGCGGTGCCCCTGGTCCTCGTCTACAACCGCCGCTGGTCCTACGACATGGTGAGCGGCCGGGGATGGACGGACGACCTCCCGTGGGACGTGCAGCTTCGCATCGAGCGGCAGAACCCGCCCGTACCCGTACCGGCAGGCGAGGAGCCCGCCTCGGTGCCGCGGCTCGAGGTTCAGGGAGAACTCCGCGGGCTCGGAGCCGATCTCGAGCGGCTCTGTCGCGCGGTCCTCGAGCGGAGGGCCGAAGCGGAGCGGAAAGACGAGGAAGAATCGCGCGCGCTGCGGGCGCTCACGGCCGAGCCCGATCGGTTCCGCATCGTGCTCGTGGAGGAGTCGCCCTGGGGCGGAGCCGTGAGGGCCGTGGAGCTTCCCGAGGGGCACCCGACGCCGATCCGGCGGATCCGCAAGCACTTCCTCTTGCATCTGGTTTTCTGCCGCGCCCTCGAGCGCGGCTTCCGGCGGGATCGAGACACGCTGCGGCTTCATTTCCCCGACTTCGTCCCGAGCACCTCGACGAAGTCGGAGGAGCTGCGGTTCAGCGCGGACGTGGCGGGGAAGATGCGAGAAGGGTTCGAGCGGCTCT
>JBBIHW010000397.1:0-2780 GCA_037446795.1 Acidobacteriota bacterium | reverse complement strand
CGGTCGGGCCCCCGGCGGCGCCGCGGGAAGGGGCGTGCGGGCCAGCGGCGCGCGGGCGCTGCTCCCGGACTCGCGTTACGCGCGCGCCGCGGTCGCGATCGCCCGGTCAATCTCCTCGATCCTGCAGGGCTTGAGCAGCACCGGGACCCCCTTCTCCCGGGACAGGCGCTCGGCGCGCCCGCTGGCCCCGTCCCCCGTCGTGAACACGATGCGCCGGGCGAGATCCGGCGACCTGCGCATCGCGGCGGCCAGGATGTCCTCTCCGGTCCCATGCGGCATCTTCATGTCCGAGATGATCACGTCGTAGAGCTCCTCGCTCGCGATCCTCCGGACCGCCTCGGGGACGTCGGAGGCCACCTCCACGACGTGACCGCGACCCCGAAGCAGGTCGCACAGAAACTCCTGGATCGCCGTCTCGTCGTCCACCACCAGGATCCTCAGGCCGGACCGCGGCGCAGCGATGGCGCCGGCGTCGCGCCCGGCCGCGCCGTCGCTCCCCTCGAGAATGGGAAGCGTGACGAAGAACGTCGCGCCTTGCCCCGGCCGGCTCTCGACCCGGATGCTCCCGCCGTGCTCCTGCACGATCCCGTGGCAGAGGGACAGCCCCAGGCCCGTCCCGCGGTCCTCTCTCTTCGTGGTGAAGAACGGCTCGAAGATGCGAGCCTGGATCTCCTCGGGGATCCCGGGCCCGTCGTCCTCCGCGACGAGCTCCAGGAAGTCTCCGCGGCGCCGGGTCGCGACCCGGATCCTCCCCCCGCGGCCGCGCTCGGCGAGGGCCTGCTCGGCGTTGTTCAGGAGGTTCAGGACGACCTGCTGGATCTGGTGGGCGTCCAGCATCGTCTTCGGCAGATCCCGGTCCAGGTCCCGCTCCACCCGAATCTGGCTCGTCCGGAAGTGGTACGCCTTGAGGTCGAGCGTCTTCTCGACGATCTCGTTGAGCGAGTGGAGGCTCTTCTCGGGGGGATGCTTGCGGGCGAACGTCAGGAGGTTGCGGACGATCTTGCCGGCCCGCTCGGCCTCGGAGGCGGCGGTCGCGAGGTAGCGGCGGATGTGCTCGGGAGGGTCGCGCCGCAAGGCGAGCTGCGTATAGCCGAGGACGCTCGCCAGGGGATTGTTGATCTCGTGGGCCACGCCCGCCACCAGCTCGCCCAGGGCCGCGAGCTTTTCCGCCTGGACGAGCTGCTCGATCGCCCCGTCCAGCCGCCTCCGCGTCTGCTCCAGGGCGAGCTCCTGCGTCCTCAGTCTGGTCACCGTGCGCAGCGCGCGCTCGACGAGCCCTCCCGTGATCGCCCCGGCGAGGAGGGCCACGACGAGGCCGAGCAGCCAGAACGCCAGGCGCCCCGAGTTGAGGCGCTCGGCGATCACTTCGGGGCGGGGCTCGATCGTGAGGCGCCAGCTCCGGCCGCCGAAACGAACCGTCTCGGCGGCGAAGATGTCCTCCGACGATCCGGCGAGGGCGCCTGGCTCGCTCGCGAAGAGCACCGTGTCCGAGTCGAGCACCACCTCGCGATAGCGAGCGATGACCTCGGGCAGGACGAGGGCGCGAAAGAACGCCTCGGTCGCGAAAGCGCAGACGAGCGCTCCCCCGAAGGAATCCGTCTTGAAGATCGGGGCCGCGAGAATGAAGCCGGGCTTCCCGTCGAGGAGCCGCAGCGGCGGGGACAGCACGGTCTGCCGCGCGTCGCGGGCAGCCGCGAGGGTGGCGTGGCCCTGGGGATGGGACCGCACGTCGAAGCCGACGAACGCGCGGTTCGGATCCGGCGGGTGGATCCAGCGGATGCGAAGCTCCGGATCCACGGCGGACAGCCTGCCGCAGAGAGGCGTCAGGGACAGCGTGCCGGAGGCGAAGGCGTAGAACTCGTCCTCGGTGACCTCGGTCGAGTTCTCCCAGAAGTTGGCCATCTGCTCGAGGCCGACGAGGTGCCGCTCGAGCGCCCCGGCGATGCGGCTCGCGACCTGGCGGGCGACGACGCGGCTCTCGCGCCCGAGATCCTCGCGGCGGCGCTCGAACTGGCGGCTCTCGAGCCAGGCGAGGCCGCCGACAGCGCTCGCGGTGACCGCGGCGCCGGCGAGGACGGCGAGCTTCCACCTGGGCATTCTGGACATTCCCGACATCCGGACCGCTCGGTCCCCGCGACGCCGAACATACGCCCCAGGTCGGGGCAGAGCAAGGGCGGGACCGAGCGGGCCGGATCTGTCCGCCCGGGAGGGCACTCGCACAACGGCGCGACGAGGGGGTCGCCTCCGGGATCCGAGGCGCGGGAGGCAGCAGGGTCGAACCCGTCAGGCGAACAGGACCAGCACGGCGAAGAGAACCACCCACACCGCGCCGAGGAAGTGAACGTACAGCGAGCCGTACCGGACGCCGGGGTGGAAGCCGCTTCCGTACCGGCCGCGCAAGGCCTTGGCCGTGACCGCCGCGAGCGCGACGATCCCGCCGACGACGTGCGCCGCGTGGAGCCCGGTCAGCAGGAAGAACGTGAAGGCGTACAGGTTCGGCTGCGCGGCGACGCGGGCCTGCACGAGCGACCGCCAGTTCCAGGCTTGAACGGCCAGGAACGCGGTCAGCAGAGCGAGCGTCGCTGCGAGGTGCCGCGCCATCGCGCTCGGAAGTCCGGCCCGGACGCGCCGGAGCGCTGTCTCGGCGGTGAAGCTCGCGGCGAGGACGAGCGCGGTCGCGAGCCACAGCCCGGCCGGGAGGGCCGGCATCCCGGGCGGAGGCCAGCGGTCCGCCCGCAGGCGCACCGCGAGGTAGCCGGCGATGGCCGCCGCGAAGAACA
>JBBIHW010000396.1:0-2784 GCA_037446795.1 Acidobacteriota bacterium | reverse complement strand
GAGGCGAACTCACTGTCTCTCAAACAGTTGCCTTCGCCCCTCAGGGGAACTTTGGCCTAGACGAGCGCTCCGCCCTCCCTCTGCCTGGCGGCGCCGACCAGCGTGGCGCCATCGAACCGGCCCTGGACGGCATCGAGGACGGCCCTCGGCACTTCGTCGAGGGGCATCTCGACTTCCTGGCCCGAGCCCGCCGCGGCCAGCACCACGCCGCGGCAGCGACAGCACCGCGCAAGCCTGAGGACCATCGCATGGTCCACCTCCCCTCCCGCCTCCGGCTCACTCTACTCCAGTCCCGGGCGAGCGCGTGCGTGCTCGCGTCCGCGGGGCCTATGGCGAGGAGCGCGGCCTGCCCGCGGCCGCCTGCGCCGCCACGAGACGGGCGTAGGCGCCTCCCCGGGACAGCAGGTCTTCGTGTCGGCCGGACTCCACGAGCGCGCCCCCGGAAAGGACCAGGATGAGATCGGCGTCCGCGACGGTGCTCAGGCGGTGGGCGATCACGATGCGGGTGGCCTCCAACCGCGCGAGGGCGGCCATGATCCTCTCCTCCGTGACCGTGTCGAGGTCGCTCGTGGCCTCGTCGAGGAGGAGGATCACCGGACGCTTCAGCAGGGCGCGCGCGAGGGCGAGCCGCTGGCGCTGCCCGCCGGAAAGGCTCGCACCGCCGTCGGCGAGGACCGTGTCGTAGCCCAGGGGCAGCTTCTCGATGTCCTCGTGGACGGCCGCGAGCCGCGCGGCCGCCACGACCTCTTCGAACGCGGCCGCCGGGTCCCCGAGAGCGATGTTCGCCCGGACCGACACGCCGAAGATCCTGGACTCCTGCGTGACGACCCCGACCTGGCTCCGGACGGCCCGCAGGTCGAGGGCGTCGAGGTCCATGCCGTCGTAGAGGATCCGGCCGGACGCCGGCCGGTAGAGCCCGACGAGCAGCCGGGCGAGGGTGGACTTGCCCGCCCCCGACGGCCCTACGATCGCCACCTTCTCCCCCGGGCGGACGGCGACCGACACGTCCCGCACGGCCCACGGATCTCGCGCCCGGTACCGGAAGCTCACCTCCCGTAGCTCGATGCCTCCCTTCAGGCGCGGGGCCGGCAGCGCCCGTCCCGGCTCCCGCTCGGGACGGGCGGCCGTGACATCCTCGATCCTCTCGATGTGGCTGCGGACCTCCTGGAGCTGAAAGCCGACGGCGACCAGGCTCGCGAGCGGTGTCAGGAACCCCCCGGCGAGGGCGTTCAGCGACAGCATCGTGCCGAGGCTGAGGTCGCCCTGGAGGACCTGCGCGGCTCCCAGGATCAGGATCGCGATCGGCGAGGCCAGGCTCAGGCCGGAGGAGAGCGCGCCCGCCAGGGACCCGACGCGGGCGCGGGCGAGCGTCACGTTCAGCTCGTCCACGAACAGGTGCGACCACCGCTCGGCCCACCGCTGCTCGGCACCGAGCGACTTCAGGGTCTCCATCCCGGCGAGCATTTCCACGAGGTGGCCCTGGCTGCGGGACTGCGCCTCGAGCTCGCGGGCCGCCAGGTCCTTCACCGGCCGCCTCATGGCGACGAACAGGGCCACCTGAAGGAGCCCGAGGAGGATCACGAGGCCGCCGAGGGCGGGGCTCAGGGCGAACAGCAGCACCACGTACCCGGCGACGAGGGAGCCGTCGAGCACCGTGGACAGCGTGGCCGCCGTGAGGGTCGTCCGGAGCGCGCGGTTGCTCTCGAACCGCTGCAGGAGGTCGCCGGCGGGGCGCTCGACGAAGAAGGCGTAGGGGAGTTCGGTCAGGTGGCCGACGAACCCGAGGCTCAGTCGCGCGTCCACGGCCGTGCGCAGGTAGTTCAACAGGTAGCTTCGCAGGAGGAGCGTCGCGACGTGGAAGACGACGACGACGGCGAGCCCGACGCCCAGCAGCGCGAGGAGATTCCAGTCCCTGCGCGGGACGACGCGGTCCACGACGGCCCCGATCAGCACCGGGACCGCCAGGGCCTGCAGCTGCAGGACGACCGAGAGGACGACGGTCCGGACGAGAGCGCGCCGGTGCTCGAGCATCCGGGCCAGGTAGCCCCGGAGCTGCCTGCGCCGGAGCCGCCGGGGACGGAGCTCCTCGGACGGCTCGAAGATCAACGCGACGCCCGTGAAGCTCTTCCGGAATGGCTCCCACGGGACGAGCCGGGGGCCCGCCGCGGGGTCCACCACGCGCACGCCCTTCCGCGCGAGCCCCCCGAACACGACGAAGTGGTCGAATCCCCAGTGGAGGACCGAGCCCGCGGGCAGGAACCGCAGGTCGGGGACGTCGAGCTGGACGCCCCGCGCGAGGAGACCGAACCGCCGGCCCGCCTCGACCAGGTCCCGCGCGCTCACCCCTCCGCGCCCCGATCCGACGGCGTCGCGGGCCTCCGCGAGGGTCGTCTCGCGGCCGTGGTAGCCGAGGACCATGGCGAGGCAGGCCGCCCCGCAGTCGGCGGACTCCATCTGCTGCACGTAGGGGATCGGCCGACGCCTGCGGAGCAGCCTCGCCCCGGCGAGCCGGCTCGGGCGGCCCTGGCTCACTCAGCGACTCCCTGCCCGCTCGAGGCCGGGGAGAAGGACGAAGAGGAGCCTCTCGGAGCCGACCTCGACCTCGGCTCGACCGGTCATCCCTTCGTGGAGCGCCGGCGCCGACCGGCTCCACTCCTCCACCGGCAGCGCCGGTCGTGCAGGTGAACCGGACGCCTCCCAAGGTTTCCCCCAAGGAGCTCTCCCCGACGTTCTCCGCCGAACCTTCGGATGAGGAGATCTTCCGGGCGCGGGGGTTTGGGGGGG
>JBBIHW010000395.1:2577-2786 GCA_037446795.1 Acidobacteriota bacterium | reverse complement strand
GGACGGCTTGGGGAAACGCAGTTCCGCGGGAGGCGACGCGGCCTGTGAGCCCGAAGTCTCCGGTCCAGAAGACCCGCTACCAGGTGATCGCTGGCTCCGCACCCGCGTTCGACGGCGGCGTCTACAGAGAGTTCCTCGGCCTCGAGCCCGGCCGGACGTACAAAGTCTCCGTCCGCGTGAACACCCTCGACATGGACCAAGCGAAAGGC
>JBBIHW010000395.1:0-2567 GCA_037446795.1 Acidobacteriota bacterium | reverse complement strand
ACTTGGTGATCGGCCAGCGGGACTTCTTCACCACGGCGCCGAACGGCCCCGGGGGCGCTCCCCTGAGCGAGTATCAGCTTGCGGGCCGCACCGCTCTTCCCAGCGGCGTCCGAGCAGACGAAGGCGCGCGCATCGTCGAGTACGGCCCGAAGGCGCACACGGACGCAGAGTGGGTGCAGGTCTCCACGGACGCTACGGGGCTCCCTGGAAAGACCGTCGGCAATATCACCCTCCCCTCCGGCGTCACGGCCCTTACGGTGTGGCTCCGCCACAAAGCCCAGGGGGTCAACTCCACGGGAGTGGCGATGGACTGGATCGCGCTCGAGGAGCTGAAGCCCTGAGGCGCTATTCGGACGGCGACCTCGCGACGAGCGAGGATCGAGAGGTCGAGATCTGGGTGCGGCGCGCGAGCGCGGGCGCGTTCGTGCGCTTCGAGCACGTCCGCGCCGCCGGCGCGCTCGAACAGGCGCTCGCCATGGCCTGCACCGCCGAAGGGTACTCGGCCGATCTCTTCCTCTCCGGGCCGCCGTGCGCGTCCCTCGCGACGGGCGCGATCCGCCACCTCACCGTGACCGCCGGCGGCGTCAGCGATCTCGGCCACGTCCAGGTCGGCGGCGTGTACGATCCGACGGGCGAGATCTTCCAAGAGGCTTTCCGCGGCGCCGGGGGGCCCGGCGAGGGCCCCCACGGCATGCCCGTCGACGGCCGGGGGCTCGACGTGTCGCGAGGTCCCGGCGGCGAGATCTACCTCGGCTTCACGCTGCGCGGAGTCGGAGACCATCGCGACGCGGACGGGGAGTTCGCCGTGGCGACGCTCCCTGCGGGCGGCAACCTGGCGCGCGTCGATCTCTTGAGCCAGGACCGGTTGGCCCAGGATTCGATGGCCATGGACTCGATGGCCGGAGAAGCGGGCGTCGAGGTCGTCGGCATCGAGCGCCGCCTGGACCTCGCGGGCGCGGGCGGCGGCGCTGCGGGCGAGAGCGGCCTCAGCTTCCGAAGGCTCTCCGCGCGTCCGGATCTCCGGGTCGACCTCGAGGTCGTGCCTCCCGTCGCCATGCCGGGCCAGGAGGTCCTCGTCCGCGCGCGCGTCTCGAACGCGGGCGGCGCCCCCGCCGAGGCGGCGGGCCTCGAGCTCCTCCTCGAGCGCGACGCCGGGACGGACGAGCCCTGGGATCTCTGGGAACCGCTCCACGGAGAAGTGCTTCCCGGCGCGCTCGCCCCGGGCGCGGGCGCGGGCTTCGAATTCCCGCTCGTCCTCAGGGAGGGCGCGGATCGGCTGCGCCTGAGCGCGGGAGCTGCGCCGGGCGAGACGCACCTCGAGGACAACTCGGCGGAGCGCACCATCGGGCTCTGGAAGCCGACCGGGTTCGCGTGCTCCCAGGATCCCTCCGGAGGACCCGACGCCCTGCTCTCGTGGGACCCGCTCGCGCCGGGCATCGAAGTCGCGATCGCTCGGGACGGCCGGCCCGTGGCGATCGCGGACGGGAGCGCCGGAAGCTTCGTCGAGACCGGCGTGCCGCCCGGGAGCCACACCTGGACGCTCGCGGCCCAGCTCGAGGGCATGCGCTCGCTGCCGGCCGCCTGCACGAGCGGCGTCGCCGAGCACCGCTGCCTCTTCTCCGTGGCTCCCGCGACCTTGCGCCTGGGGGATGCCCGGGGCGCGACGACGCATCTCCTCGCCGACCTGATCCCCGACCTCGCCCTGCGCGGGTTTTCGGCCGGGATCGCGCACGATCGCGAGAGGCTCGTCCTCGCCGCGGCGGACTTCGCGGGCACGGCCTTCGAGGGCGCTCCGTTCCAGGAGGTGGATTTCGTCGAGGGCGGCGTGAACGCGACCGCGATCCTCGCCGCCGATCCGGCCTCATGGCCCGAGGGGGCGGGGGTGAAGCTCCTGCGGCTCGCCTACCGCGCGCGGCCGGGCGGGGAGGCGAGGGAAGGGGAGACCGCGATCCTCCTCCGCTCGGATCTCGGCGCCGGGAGGGTGCCCGTCGCGTTCCAAGCGCCGAGCGGCGCCTGGGAGGGCGCCGCGACGCGCGCGGGGCGCATCGAGATCCTCGCGGCCGCGGGGCCGCGCTTCCGCCGCGGCGACGCGAACTCGGACGGCCGGATCGACGTCTCGGATGCGGTGGCGGCGCTCGGCTACCTTTTCCTCGGATCCGAGAGGCCGGGCTGCCTCCGCGCCTGCGACGCGGACGCCGATGGCCAGCTCGCGATCACGGATCCGATCCGGCTCCTCAACTACCTCTTCCTCGGAGGCGACGCTCCGGCTCCGCCGTTTCCCGGCTGCGGCCTGGATCCCTCCCCGGAAGGCCCAAGCTGCGACGCCTACCCCGAGGATCTCTGCCGATAGCGCCTGCGGACCTTCGGATGCGGCTGGATCTCGAGGCCATCGCCGCGCGGAAAGTCCTCTCTTACGATCGGGCTCGGCCGGGGAAGACCCCTGGCTTCCGCCTCCGCCGGGGCGGCGCCGACTCCGGAGGCTCAGTCGTCATCAGCGACCCGGTCAGGCCTCCCGGGCTGCACTTCTTCGACATTCAAGAGCCGCGGCGATTCCTGGAGGGGTCCGG